>JAACDH010000601.1 GCA_009936995.1 Rhodobacterales bacterium | reverse complement strand
TGCTCTACTCCTGCGCCACGACCACAAGCTGCGCCGCAGGTGCTGATAATAGCGTAGGTAGCTCCGAAGGTCTGGTGTACGAGAACATCACCGCCGCCAGCGAGACGCTGTACTTGGTGGTCGACAGTAAAACTACGTTGCTACCGTACTTCTTGACGCTCGATATCTTCTAGTCCGCCCGCATCGTCCGCGAGGACTTGGCCTACCAAGAACCCGAGAATCAACGCTGGCGGAGCTTGATTGCCCAAGCGCAGTTGGGACAAGGTCGATCCAAATGACGTCCAAGATCACCCAATTCGGGCGTAAATGCACGCCCAGCGCCCCGCCCAGGTCGCGCATCAAGTTGCCACATATTAATGGTTAAACAATGACTAACAACGAGTGGTGGACGACACCAATGACCTCCCGCGACAACTTGACGACAATCCTATACCATCCAGCCTTTGACCGGATGGCCCCCATGGGCGAGAACAGTAGAGAGCCTTTGGAGCAACCGTGGACAACACAGCCGACATCCTGATCATCGAAGACGACGAGACCATCGCCATGGGCTTGGTCACCGCCATGGAGCATGAGCGCTTCACCGTGCGGCACTGCGACACCGGCGAGAAGGCCCTGGCCTCCATCCGCGCCCGCACCCCCGACCTCATCATCAGCGACATCATGCTGCCCGGCATCGACGGTCTGCAGGTCATGCGCACCGTGAAAGATGAGTTCCCCGGAACCCCGGTCATCATGCTCACCGCCCGCACCGACGAAATCGACCGGGTGATGGGCCTAGAGATGGGCGCCGACGACTACGTCACCAAGCCGTTCTCGGTCCGCGAAGTTGTGGCTCGGGTGAAGGCCCGTCTCCGCGAGCATGTCTCCGGCCGACGCACTCCAGACACCTTCGAGTTCGGCAATGTAAAAGTCGATCTTCGTCGTCGCGTTCTGGTCAAAGGTGACAAAGAGGCCCGCCTCACCACCCACGAGGCTGGCACTTTGGCGCACCTCATTACTCACCGCGGCCGAGACGTCAGCCGCGACGAGCTGCTCAAGGAAGTGTGGGGCTACTCCGCTGCGCTCACGACCCGAACGGTCGACAACCAGATCCTCAAGCTTCGGAAGAAGATCGAGGATACCCCTAGCCAACCGCGGCATATTCTCACCGTGCACGGAACCGGCTACCGGTTCGAAGCCTAATTAGAGAGAGGCGCCTGATGCGCGAGCTCGACGTCCTTGCGGGTCCACAGGGACTCCGTTTGCGTGTCTGCACCTGGGGCGAGGCGCAGTCCGACCAGCTGCCCACGCTCATCTTGCACGGCTTTTTAGAGCAAGGTGCGTCGTGGAATGGCGTCGCCGAACTGCTGAGCGGCCAGGTTTACGCCCCTGACCAACGTGGACACGGTCTATCGGATCACGTCGGTGCCGGTGGCTACTACCACTTCTGGGACTATGTTCGTGACGTCGATGCCTTGGTCGAATGGCTGGGCGGACAGGTCAATTTAGTCGGACACTCGATGGGCGGCGGCGTGGCGTCCCTGTACGCTGGAACCCGTCCCGATGCGGTCCGTAGCCTGGTGATCATCGAGGGACTGGGGCCACCCGGCACGATGCCCATGGCGCTGCCTCGGGCACGCTCCTTCCTAAAGTCTATGCGAAATCCCACGGCCCATCCGCTGATGCCAGACGTGCAGAATGGTGTAGACCGCGTTCGCAAGTACAATCCCAACATCCCCGAGGACGTCGCACATACCTTGGTCAGCCGCACCACCAAGGCCGTCGAGGGCGGCCTAACCTGGACCTGGGATGCCCTGCACCGCTCCCGCTCCCCGGTGCCGTTTAATCCCGAGCTGTACCTCACCTGGGTCCGCGCCATCACAGCTCCTACGCTGGTCATCGAAGGCGGAACCAGCCGCTTTCGGGTCCCCGACTTCGAAACGCGCTACGCGGCCCTACAAGACGGGCGGCGGCTGACCATCCCGGACGCGGGGCACCTGATGCACCACGACCAACCCAGCCTCCTCGCCCAGGCCATCGAAGCCCACTTCGCGGAGCAAGCGTGAGCGACTTTCAAGACAACCTAGATCAGCTGTCCGAGACCCTCGAAGAGATGTCCGACAGCTCGGTCATGCGCAAGTATCGCAAGCAAGTTCAGCCCCTGCGTGGCATTCGAGGGGTCTCCTTCGGCGAGGTCGCCGCACTGGGAGCCGCAACCTGGGAAGAGCAGGCCCCCAAGCTTCCCGCCGACGGCCCGTCTCTCACTGCGCTGTTTGGCACCGCCTGGGAAGATGGCTTGATCGCCATCGGGCTGCTGGCCACCTGTGTTCCCGACCAACCCAAGATCGCCCTCAACATCGGCCTCGAGTGGGCAACCCGGGTCGACGACACCCAGACCGCCGACGCTCTCGGCTGGTTGGTCCTGGGACCAGCGTCCCTCGCCTCACAGCAGGGTATGCTGCGCTCTTTGAGCGAAATCCACGGCCACGGCCGTCCTGCCGTGCGCCGGATGCTCACCTCGGCGGCCCTCGCCTGCACCACCGCCGCCAGCGAGGGGCCTTCCGCCGCTCCGCTGCGCGCGCGACTACAGGCGCCGCAGGGTCGCTATGTCGACGAAGCCCTCATCGGCACCCTGCGCGACGTAGTCGATGCCACCTGGCGCGACGAAGCTCCCCAGGTTCGCAAAGGGGTTCGCCGGTTGATTCGCGCCTGGGGACAAGACGACGATCTGTCTCTCAAAGATTGGTCGGAACACGTGCGAGGCGGGCTGCCCACCATGCTCCGCGACGAAATCAAGAAGGCCCATCGGAAGGGTGAGAAACGCCGGGCAAGAGAGGCCCAGGCATGAGCTTGATCTCCGTGCCGTCGGCCTGTGGCGTGTTGCTGCTCAGCAGCCAGATCACCGCGACAGACACGGGCTGGCTCGAACACACTGAGATCACCCTCTCTGCCCACAGCGACCGCTGCGATCGGGTGACGTTGCCCCTGCCCGCCCAGGTGAGCTTAGGCGCGCACAAAGCCAAAGAGATGCTCGGCGACGGCATCCAGCGAAAGCTCCCCGATGACGCTTGGGATAGCCAAAGCCGCGACCTCAAAGGCGAAGGACAGGTGGTGGTTTTTCTTCCGGATCTTCGCCAAGGCGACAAGGCCAGCCTCAGCTTCGATCGTCACTGGAATCGCAAGGCGCCGTTTCGTTGGGCGCCAGCCCCCGCGCTGCACGCCGAGCTGCAGACCACCGCATCCACCAAAATGGAAGGTGCGGTCAAGGGCGACAAAAAGGGACTGTGGATCACCGAGGCTACCCCGGCGGACGGGGTGGTCCTCGACGCCCCGGGGAACACCGGCTGGTCCAACCCACACGATGGCCTCGCAGGCCCCGAGAACCGCCCGAAACAGAGCCGCACCCTCACCCTCGAGGTGCCTCTGGGGCAGCCCCAGTACACAATGTACCCCGGCGGAGGATCCGTCTTACACAGCCAAGTCGACCTCGTATTCCAGGCCGAAGATCGCGACCGTGGCTGGGTCGTGCCCATGAGTCCCAATGCCTACGACGTCAAGGTTGGCGTGCGTCCCTCCGACACCGCCGCCGAGTGGATCAAACGCGACGATAGCCTGCTGCTCGTGGTCGCCAGCTCCGAGGGTCCCGCTCGGGTGTCGGTACAGTGGCGCGAACCCGATCCGCCCACCTTCGGCGAGGCCCTGCCCCACGAAGATCTCACCGTGCTCGCCCCCGGCGGCAAGATCATCGACGACGTAGGCAACACCTGGTTCCTCGCCGGTATCCACGAAATGCCGGTCATCCCCGCTCGCTCTGCGTTGGTGCGCGGACTGGACCGCCGCTACCGCAGCCAAGCCATCCCCGAGCCCGGCCTGCCCAACTCCCTGCGAGGCCAGTTCCCATCATGGGAGCTCGCCGCCGCGTTGGTGCCCGCTCTCAACGAACGACACGGCATCGCCCACTGGCCCAGCGATCCACTGTGGGTCCGCAAACTGGTCAAGGCGCGCAAGAGCGGTGGACTCACCCCCGTCGAGACGGCCCTGTACATCTGGATCTGGAGTATGCAAGCCCAGATGCCCGCAGAGTGGGTCTTGGTCCGACCGGCTACCTCGCCCACCGGTGGCAATGTCAGCCCCGCAGGCTACACCGACATGCTCGTCCGCATCACCCTCGACGGCGAGACGCGATGGATCGACCCCTCCTGTGGTACCTGCGCCTCGTTCGAGGTCCGAACCGACCTCCTCGGAGCCCAAGCCCTCAGCGCCAGCGTCGACACTACGCCGCCGCCCCAAGAGGGCCACTGGACCACAGTGATGTCCGACGAATGGGTACGCTGGGAGCTCGATGGACCGGCCGCGTTGGCCCTCCGTCAATGGTTACAGACCGTACCCGAAGACCAGCAATGGCCCGCGCTCGCCGCTCGAATGGCTGGTGAAGGCGCAGAATTAGTCGAGGCAGAGGGCGTGAGCGACCCCGGAGAACCCATCCGCGTCGCAGCCAGAGGCGGCACCGAGGACCGCACCCACGGACTCACTTTTGACGCGCCCGACGCCGACGGTTCGGTGTGGACCGGCTGGTCAGGTGACCGAATCTTGGTCGAAGCCAACGCCAGCGCCGACCACGTTACGCTCGCCGGCGACAACTGGACGCTCACCAAGAACGTACGCGACGGTGCGCTATGGACCGTCCTGCACACCGACAGTCGCCGGCTCAGCGCCAGCGACCTGGACCAGATTCGAGCGGGCTTTGCGCCAGCGATACGCCCGGCCGCCGAAGATGAGCAGCCCCCAGAAGGCGGCGTCGACGAGACCTCCCCAGAGCAGGACGACGACCAGGGCAATCCACAGGGTGCCCAAAAACTCGAGGTCGGCGGTGATGTCGGCGACATCAATGTTGACGCAGCGCCAGAAAAAGCCAAGCAGTAGCAGCACGCCGCCCACGGTGGCAGCCATCATGCCAAACAGCGCCAAGAAACTCATCACTTGGAAGCTCTTGGTCGTAGTGGACGGCGCCCGAGGGATGAAACGCCACCGAAGCGCGGCTGCGAGCAGGAACACCCCGCACAGCCCCATCGAGATCCACATCGGCCAAGTGGCTGTTCGCAACATGCCCAGCACCAGCTCGCGCCGGTCGGGAGAAGCATTGCCGATGATCACCGTCCAACCATGCAAAAGGATCGTCGCAGAAGTTAGGCTACCCGCACCTAAAATCAAGCAAGTAAACGGCACCAAGATGTCGAACCAGGCGCGTCCTGCGGTCGTCTCGCGGCTAAGCCAGACCAGCGCCCAAAATAGAATAACGATGGCGAGCAAGCCGCCGGGACCTAACCACACTGGAACCTCACCTCTTCACTTTATCGCGCTGCCGCCCAGAGCCCCGCGAATCAGTGCTAG
>JAACDH010000600.1 GCA_009936995.1 Rhodobacterales bacterium | reverse complement strand
GAAACCCCCATCACCGAAGCGGTGGAAAAGACTGCCGTCGAAGCGACACCGGCACCCACGGCGACAGCCCAGCCGACGTCCAGCGCACCCGTTCTCGATATCGCTTTCGAGAACTGCAATTACAAAGGTCAGATCAGCACGGACGGCGGTGGTATCCACAGCCTGGTGCTCACCAACCAAACGGCCCCGTATAATGTCACGCCCGTGTACGCTTGGGCGTTTTCGGGGTTCTCGGGTCCATGGCAGCCCTACGGCGAAGCCACCGGCCCCGAAGAGGTCATCACCGAGGTCGGTCAGGTCCTCGCGCCCGGTGTGGGCGCCCTCGATGCCGCTCCGGTTCGCATGGAAGTGGTCCAAGAAGGCGACGATCAGCTGAAGCTTCGCGGCGCTACCTCGCAAGGGGTAACGATCGAGCACAACTACAGCTGGGGTACTGACGACTGCTTAATGGCGGTGAATACCACCTGGCGGAACGACAGCGGCAATCACATCGACCAAGCGATCTGGGTGGCGGCTTACGACCACATCGATGCCGGCGGCGGCATGATGGCCCGCTACCAGAACGC
The DNA here is from genome assembly GCA_009936995.1 of Rhodobacterales bacterium. Taxonomy (GTDB): domain Bacteria; phylum Myxococcota_A; class UBA796; order UBA796; genus JAACDH01. The sequence goes on along the minus strand of JAACDH010000600.1, from coordinate 6,434 downwards.
CCATCGCGCTCAAATTCACGCCGATGGCGATGTTGAAGAGGGCACCTGGGATATCGATGACCCCACACCCGTCGAACTCGAGGGTGAAGTGGGTTGGTTTGGGCTTGGCGATCGCTACTTCAGCATGTTGATGACGCCGTCCGCAAGTCCCATCGCTCGCGCAGCTTGGTCGTCTCGCGGTGCTGGTGAAGACGCCCTGCGCGGCGTTCATTACACCGTGGCCCCGAGCCTCACACCGGGTCAATCGGTCACCACCAGCATGTCTGGCTATATCGGTCCACTCGATCTCACGGCGCTGGCCGAGGTCTCGGAAGAAGCGCAAGATTCCGTCGACTTTGGCATCTTCGCCTTCTTCAGCTATCCGCTGCTCTCGCTGCTCAAGTACTTGTACTCGATCACCGGAAACTGGGGTTGGGCGATCATTTCGCTCACGATCATCGTAAAGACTCTGTTCTTCCCGCTTACCCAAACGGCGTTTAAGAGCGGTCAGGCTATGCAGGCGATTCAGCCTAAGCTCGCCAAGATCAAAGAAGAGCACGCCGACAACCAAGAAGAGCAGAGTCGACGCACCATGGAGCTCTTCAAGGAGCACGGCGTCAACCCGTTGGGTGGCTGTCTTCCCATGGTCGTCCAGATGCCAGTTTGGTTCGCACTTTACAGCGTTCTTCTATACAGTGTTGAGCTGTATCATACTGAGTTCTTCTATCTGAAGGACCTGTCTTCGCCCGATCCCTACTGTGTTCTCCCCGCCATTGTGGTGGTGCTGATGCTCATCCAGCAACAGTTCACCCCCACGGGCAACATGGACCCCGCTCAAGCCCGCATGATGAAGTTCATGCCCCTGATGTTTGGGTTCTTCTTCTTCACGTTCCCGTCAGGCCTCGTCGTCTACATCTTTGTGAATATGGTGCTCTCCATTGCTCAACAGTGGTACATCAAGCGCAGCTTCAACCCTATACCGCCCGAACCGGCGGCGGCGTAGCACCCATCAGGAGTAAAACTAATGAATATCCCCGAGGGCACCGAGCCCATTTCCGTCGAAGGCGGAGACCTTAAGTCCGCACTGATCTCCGCTTCCGAGACCCTTGGCTGTGATGCCAAGAACGTGGCTCACAAGCTAGATCTTTCCCACTTCCGCAACGCTTCGGGCAGCATGCGCCCCATGAGGACCGTAAAGATCTTCGCATGGCAGTCCGCAGAAGATTTGTCCGCCAATATCGTCTCCGCTCCAAAGCGAGAAGCCCGTTCCGACGACCGTGGCGAACGCCCCGAGCGCAAAGACCGTGGTGATCGCCCCGAGCGCAGCGACCGTGGTGATCGTCCCGAGCGCAAAGACCGTGGTGGCCGCTCCGAGCGTGGCGATCGTGGTGGCCGCGGTCGTGACCGCGACGACCGCGGTGGTCGCAACCGTGACGACCGTGGTGGCCGTGGTGGCAGTCGCGACCGTGACGACCGTGGTGGCCGTGGCCGCGAGCGTGGCGAACGCCGTGAGCGCAAGGGCGCCGAAGAAGGCACCACTGAGGCTTCTGACTTTGTCGCCGCCTGGTTCGTGACCCTCTTGGGCCACATGGACCTCAAGGGTGTTGTTACGGGTACGGGCAACGACGAGCGTATCCACGTCGACATCAAGATCGACGGCCGCGCCGGTCGTCTGATCGGTCGCCGGGGCATCACCCTTCGTGGCATTCGCCACCTGTTGGGTGTCACCTTGGCCCGCCATCACGGCGAGTTCCTCCTCGACGTCGACGTCGATGATGACCGTCCCGCCGACGACCGTAAGCCCCGCCGCGAGGCTTCCGAAGATCGTGGTGGTCGCAGCCGTGATCGCAACCGTGGCCGCAGCCGCGACCGCGAAGAAGAGAAGGGCCGCTACCCCGAAGACAAGATCCGCGCCTTGGCTGCCCGGGCCGCCGATAAGGCCGCGACTACCGGTCAGACCATCACCATCAACCTTGAGCTCAACAGCTACGATCGACGTTTGGTCCACATGGAAGTAGCCGAGCACGATGGCGTCGCCAGCCAGTCTGAAGAGCGCGAGGTCAAGGACGACGACGGTAATGTCACCATCACCAAGTACGTCCAAGTGATCCCCGCCCCGGCCGAAGCCTAAGTTCATGGCCGACGTCATTGTGGCGTCGGCTACGCCTTGGGGCCATGGTGCCCTGGCAACCGTGCGGTTCAGCGGTCCCGATGTTCGGGCTCTGTTGAGCCGCGTTGTTGTTCCGATGGGTGGAAAACTGCCCCACGGCCGCTCCATGCGGGTGGCACTCCACGACGATGGCGCTCAGTTCGACGACGGCTTGGCGGTCTACAGCGCCGGTCCGCGTTCGTATACCGGCGAAGACACCCTCGAAGTGAACTGCCACGGCAATCCGCTCATTGTCCAGCGGCTGCTTTCGGTGTCTATACGGGCCGGCGCGCGGCTGGCCTTGCCCGGTGAGTTTACCAAGCGTGCCTTGCTCTCGGGCAAAGTCGACTTGATGGGTGCCGAGGCCGTCGATCAGCTGTGTCGGGCCACCACCGAGGCCGGTCTGCACATTGCTCGGACCGCCATGGATGGCCACCTGCGAGCTTGGCTGGAGGAGGTGCGTGCGCGGCTGGTGGTCGTTGCCGCAGAGCTCGAGGCTCGCCTAGACTATCCAGCAGACGAACTGGCCCTCGAGGGTGATCAGAGCCTCCTCGATAGTCTGGCCGAGGTGGCCGTCCGCGCCCAATCTCTGGCCGACACCGCCGCCAGCGGTCGGGTGCAGGTGGAGGGTGCCCGGGTTGCGCTGGTGGGGTCGGTCAACGCAGGAAAGTCGTCGCTGTTCAACGCACTTATGGGTAGAGAACGGGCGTTGGTTCACGAGCGGGCAGGGACCACCCGCGATGTGCTCGAGGTGCGGACCACCCTAGGTGGCCTGCAGATCACCCTCCTCGACACCGCTGGCGAGCGACCCACCGACGACCCCATAGAGGCCGCTGGCCTGGCCCTCGCGCAGACCCTCACCGCCGACGCGGACCTGCTGCTGATCGTCCTTCGCGCGCGGGTGGGCGGTGCCACTAAGGTCGAGACTGAGATATTGTCGCGCACCGCGCATCGGCGCCGACTGGTTGTGTACAACGGCGTCGATTCACCCCATGACCCTGCGCCCGATCAAGCCCTGTGCACCGTTGCGCCCACGGGCGAGGGCGTCGAAAAACTTAAGCTGGCCCTGGTCGACCGGCTCCTTGAGTGTCCCCAAAACGACCACGACCTGGTGATCGCCTCGGCGCGCCAGGCAGATCTGCTCTACACCATGGCCGCTGCTGCCGAAGAGGCCATCGAGGCGCTGCCCTTCGCGGGCGTGGCTGTGGCGGCCGATGCCGTCACCCGGTGTATCGAATCCATGGACCACCTCACCGGTGCCGACACCCGCGAGGATGTGCTCGACGCCGTTTTCGCCCGGTTCTGCATTGGAAAATAGGGTAAGTTGCCGCCGATGAAACGATTCCCCCTGGCCTCTCAGATCTTCGTAGCCATGGTGCTTGGCGCCGGCATTGGCATCAGCCTGAACATTGGCGTCTCTGCCGGTCGCGTTGATCCGGATACCGCGGCAATGGTCGCGGGTGTGGGTCAGTGGATGGGCAAGGTCTTCCTGACGTTACTCAACATGGTTGTGGTACCGCTGATCTTCGCCTCGCTGGTCTCTAGCATCACCTCGGTGGGCAAGGGCGGCGGAAACCTCAAGCGCCTCGGTTTTCAGACCATCGCTTACTACATGCTCACCAGCGCCCTAGCCATTGTCACCGGATTGATCATGGTGAACCTGATTAACCCCGGTGAAGGTGTCGATTACGCCGCGCTGATGGCCGCCGCACATGCCGATGGCGCCACACCGCCCGCGCCACCGGCCGTGGCCGAAGGGGGCGTCGGCGCTGTACTCGCCGACATCGTCTACCGACTGATTCCCACCAACGTGGTTCAGGTGGCCACCTCCAACCGCACCATCTTGGGGCTGATCTTCTTCGCGGTCAGCTTCGGCGTGGCCGCGGTGCACACAGGTGGCGAACACCTAGAGCGGATCAGCGGCTTCTTCACGTCCGTGTACGAGGTCATGATTACGCTCACCAACGGTATCTTGATGGTCGCGCCGTTCGGAATCGGTGGCTACCTGCTGTTCGTGACCGCCACCACCGGTGTGGCCCTCGGCGGCGGCCTGCTTCTATACATGGTCACGGTATTTCTGGCGCTCTGTATGCATGTCATCACCTTGTCCCTGCTGCTATGGCTCGTCACTCAACGGAACCCCATCGCTTACGCATACACTATGAAAGAAGCGTTGGTGACTGCATTTTCAACGGCGTCTAGCTCGGGGACTCTGCCGCTCACCATGCAGTGTGTGCGCAAGGGTGGCGTCTCGGAGCAGGTCACCTCATTCACGCTGCCCCTGGGCGCCACGCTCAACATGGACGGCACGGCGCTCTATGAGGCCGTCGCGGTGCTGTTTGTGGCCCAAATGCTGGGCGATCTCGACCTAGGTCAGCAGGTGGTGGTCGCCGTCACCGCGCTCCTCGCCAGCGTAGGTGCTGCGGGCATTCCCCATGCGGGAACCGTGATGATGGTCATCGTCATGCAAGCGGTCGGGCTGCCCACCGAATCGGTGTTGGTCATTCTCGCCGTCGACCGCGTTTTAGACATGTGTCGCACCACCGTTAACGTGTGGAGTGATGCTGTAGGCGCCGCAATTATCGGTGCTGTAGAGGACGGTTCTTGAGGTCCCTTTTTGTGATGGATCCTCTTGATCGGATCAACGTCGCCGGCGATTCTACGTACGTCATCATGCGCGAGTGCACCGACCGCGGTCACGCCACCTGGATGTGCACCCCCGACGCGCTGTTTACCCTGGATGGACGATGTTTTGTGAACGCCACCCCGGTGCGTACGACCGCGGCCGCGCCGCACTTCCACACCGAAGACCCGGTCCAGCTCGAGCTCGGCGACTTTGATGTGGTCTGGATGCGAAAAGACCCGCCCTTCGACATGGCTTATATCTTCACCACCTATCTGCTCGATATGGCGCCAGACCACACTCTCGTTGTCAATGGTTCCACTGGATTGAAGCAGTTTAACGAGAAGATGTGGGTGCAGCTTGAGTGGCCCCAGTTTCAGCCGCCCACGCTCATCACCAACAGCATCCGGCGCCTGGGCGACTTTGTTCGCGGTCGCCGTGAGAAGACGGTTCTCAAGCCCTGGGATGGCAACGGAGGCCGCGGGGTGCTGATCACCACGGCCGATGATGCGAACCTTCCGTCCATGTGTGAGCTGCTCACCGAAGAGGGCACCCAGTACGTCATTGCACAGGGGTACCTAGATAAAGTCGTGGATGGCGACAAACGCATTTTGCTGTTTGATGGCGAAGTGCTGGGCGGAATGCTCCGCGTTCCCAACGATTTTGATCATCGCGCGAATATGCACGCCGGTGCAGGTGTTGAACGCTGCGAACTCGACGCGCGCGATCTCGAGATCTGCGCGGCCTTGAAACCTCACCTAAAGAAGTGGGACATGATCTTCGTGGGTATTGACATCATTGACGGCCACCTCACCGAGGTAAATGTCACGTCTCCTACGGGCATCCAAGAGATGAATTTCTTGTACGATCTTCATCTTGAGGGCAACCTAGTGGACTGCGTCGAAGCAAAGCTTCAGGAGAAGAACGCATGAACGGCACCAAAACGTGGATGGTAGCGGGCCTCATGGGCGCGGCGCTGTGTTTGCCAGCCCACGGCGGCGAGCTCACCAAGAAGCCTAAAGAGGCCGCCGAGCAGCCCGCTGCAGACGACGCAAAAGACGCCGAGGAAGAGGTTGAGGTCGAGCGGGTCACGGGCAAGAAGCCACCGCCACTGCCGTCGGTGCCTAAAGAGGCGCACAAGGACTTCGAGAACGACAAGACGCTCACCATGCTCGAGGTGGCCGACCGCCCGTATCCGAACGTCACCTACATTGGCGCCGAAGCGCTGCACCTCGATCCCCAGTACGTCTTCGAGACCCAGCGCGGCCTCGAGATGCTGTTCATGCGCGACTACAGCGGAACTCGGGCTCACTTTGTCGAGCTCGACAAGTCGTTCCCCGGCACGGGCGTGGCGTCTGTGGTCGACGTGTTGGTGTGGCAGGCGCTGATGCTTGAGAACTTCGATTTTAAGTTCGATAAGCAGTATTGGGTCAGCACCAAGGCCGCCCGATCCGAGCTCGATGAAGCGCTAAAGTCCTCGGACGCACCAGGATGGGAGCACTTCTTGTATGTGGGCGTGTCGGGTATCGAGTCCATTCACACCATGCGTCAGGGCAAGTACCTTGGCGCGCTGCAGCTGGCTTTCGAGGCGATGGATCATCTGCAGAAATCTCGCGAGTACGCCCCTAACTACGGCGACTTGGCGCTCGCCGACGGCATGTACAACTACTGGCGAACGGTGGT
>JAACDH010000599.1 GCA_009936995.1 Rhodobacterales bacterium | reverse complement strand
GACCATGGTCCCGCGCAAATCCATCAACCACAGACGCCGAGGGGGCACCCCTAACGATAGGCGCACGGGGCAGCACCTGTCTAGGGTGGCCGAACGGCACACGAGCGGGTGGAGGCCCTTATGAGCGGAGGCGCCAGCAGGCTAGCGTCCTGGGGTCGCCTTACGCGAATCCAGGCAGTACGTCGCCCCCTGGGTGAGGATGTGAAGCCTTACACCCACCAGCTGCACCACGTCGCCTTCATCGGCGCGGGCCATGCTGCTGAACTCTAGGCTCGACACATCCACAATGGTCAGACCGCCCGAGCCCACTACGTGCAGCTTCTTGTCGGGGCCGATGAACGCCGCCGTGTCTTCATCCAAGCCCAGTCCGTGCGCAAACGGGTTGTAGGCCAGGGCCGTCAACAGGCGTCCAAGGCGATTGCGCTGACGAAAGTGCTGATCGACGATCACCCGGTTGGTCAGGCCCAAGCCCGGCGCCAGGGTGACTTTTCCGGCCACAGGGCGTGGGCCCTCGCTGCCAAAGGCGATCATGTGTTCGCTGATAAAAGCAGCGCCGGCACTGGTTCCAGCCACATGTACACCTTCCGCATGACGATGCCGAATCGGACGCGCGACATCGGTACCGCCCAAAATCGTGGACAAACGAAGCTGGTTTCCTCCGGTCATGAAGATTCCGGTAGCCCGGTCCAACATCTCTAAGTAGGCGGGGGTTTCCGTGCCCTTGCGATCTTGTATCTCAAGGACTTCGACAGTATCCACACCCAAATCCTTGAACAGTTCGACGTGCCGAGCGCCGGTGTCGTCGAGCCGTGAGGCTGTCGGAATTACCGCGATCCGTGCATCTGAGCCGCCGCAGATGCGAACGAACTCGCTGTGGATGTAGCGGTCACCGATCTTGTCTTCGCCTCCTCCGATGGGAATGACGAAACCACGTGTGTGACCTTCTTTCGTTACGGGCATGCATGCTCCAGCAGCAGATCCGCGGACCTATCGAGCCTTGGCCCAAAGCTCAACCCCAGAGACGCTTTACTCAAACATTCCGCGTTCCGTAGCGACTCCATTCTGCACCATTTGACGACCCTTTGCCCAGACATGACGAACTTCAAGATTCGCATCCAAAACCACAAGATCGGCATCGAGTCCCGGTTCAATCCGACCCTTCTTGTGTAGGCGGAACAGCTCGGCCGGGTTGCTGGTGAACGGCGCCAACGCGACGTGAAGGGGTAATTTATCGGCCACCAAGGCGCGTAACGTGTCGAGTAGGCTGCTCGGAGAACCCACGCCCATGTGCGTCATCACGCCGTCGCTGTTGAACTCAGGCAAACAGCCCCCGCCATCTGAAGAGCAGGTGATTCGTCCGGGCGCAAGCCCAGCACCGAGGTACTCGCTGATCGCCTCCGATGCGCTGGGACCGCGATCGTCCGGCGGGAAAGCGGTCACATCTAACCAAGCCTCGTAGTCCCGGGCGAGCTGGAGGGACGCCTCCCACAGCTTGAAATTCCGGTTCAGATGTGTGGGATGGAGCGCCCGTTTCGGCAGCTCGGTGCGGTCGAAGATCTGCCGGACCAGCTCGAGCCCGCGCGGCCCATCGCCCAAGTGCAGGTGCACCAGGCCCGCCTTGCCCGTCATCAGGCCCGCGACATGAGCGTCGGACGCGATCCGCGCCAGCTCCTCGAACGTCGGTTGAGAGCTTCGGTGGTCACTAATCGCCAGTTCGCCTACCGCAACGAAGGTGTCGATGTGTACCAGGTCGGATCGAACCGAACCGGTGACCGTCGGTGGCGGAACGGGGTAGCCGCCCGTGTAGCAGAGGGCGGTGATCCCGTGATGAGACAGCCCCCGTGCAGTCGCCAGCAGGTCTTCGAGCGTCCGCGTGGTGCAGTCCGTGCCCAGCAGCCCGATCACCGTGGTCACGCCAGCCAGCGTGAGCGTCGACAGGTTCAACCGGGGCACCCGCGTATGGGCGCCACCCTCGCCGCCACCTCCCGACAGGTGTGCATGACCGTCCACCAGCCCCGGAATCAGTTTCGCGCCGTCGAGATCGATCTCGGTGACCTCCCAATCCGCTGGCGCGGGGCTACGATCTCGCCCAATCCAGGCAATGCGGTCGCCGGACAGCAGGACGTCCTGTAGGCCAAGGGGTGTGGGAGCATAGACGTCGGCGTTTTTGAGCAGGGTCAGCATGACGGCATCATAACCGTGGGCACCAGAGATGACGTTTCAATCGCACGTCGCGACGTCGTTCATCCCGCACTCCCACCGCTGGGCCCCACCGTAGGAATAGGTACAAAAGTCGCCTTCAGAGGCCTCACACGGGTCGTCGCTCCTGCAGAGGTCCCGCTTCGTCGCACAGTGATAGTCGGTCCAACACAGATCGCCCGCGTCGTATTGCGTACCGCAACTCCTCCGGTCTCGCAGACAGAGACCCGATTCGCATTCGTCGTCGCTCATGCATCCGGGGGAGACAGGTGTTTACCCGGCAGTCCTGCGGATCGGTGGAGCCGCAGACGCAGGGATTGTCGTGGCAATCGGCCGATGACTCACACTCGTCGTTGATGCAGTAGCAGCCACCCAACGAATAACGCATGCAGAGCCCGTCTCCGCAGTCCGCATGAACAACACACGCCTCGTCGTTCCCTCGAAGAGATGTTCCACGATGCAGACCATCGCCGCTGCTGCGAACTCGCGTTGAAAGTTCGCCCGAATCGCCGGGCGACCGATCACAGGTTTCAGCACAACCCAGTGATTCGTAACGTCGTCAGTACGTTGGGCGTCCAGCTCCAAGAGGGTGCTGGTTTGCGGTGGTTAGCTGGCGGAGCGTGGGCAAGCGACGGCGAGAGAGAGCGAGTGCGACACGCCGGTCGTAGCCGACAGCGAAGCCAGCGCGACCTGAGGCCGGAGCGTCTTAAGGCGTAGTCCCAGGTCTTTGCCCCGGATGATGAGGCTCCCACTTGCCATCAATCCCCACGTCAACGTCATAAATCCCACCGCTGCGGTCCATGATATATGCGTGGTCCGTAAGCCAGCCGCCCACCCCGATGCCGAAGTGAATCGACGTGGTCCAGCCGCCCGGAATATCGATGAAGTCTTGGGCGTCGCCCGTTTTCGGATTCACCCGCATGATGCGACCGTCCGTGAATGTCACGTAAATGCTTCCGCACATGTCGACCGCCATGCCGTCGAGCTCGGCCCAGCCCTCGACCAGGTCGACGATTTGAATCGGCGGGTTCAATCGGAAGTCGGCCGTTACCTGTGCCTTGAAGATGCGTCCGACCTCGTCCGAGTTGAAGTACAGCCAGTCGTAGTCCGGGGAGAACGTGACGCCGTCTAGATCGTTGCCCGGAAGCTCAAACATCAGCTCGGCCGGCTCGATAGCCGCCGGGTCGACCCGCCAGATCTGAT
>JAACDH010000598.1 GCA_009936995.1 Rhodobacterales bacterium | reverse complement strand
TTCGAGCTCGAGCTCGAGCTCGAGCTCTTCATCGCCGTCGATTTCATCGAGGTCGAATATGGAGGGCTCTTCTTTTTCGGCGAGGTCGGGCATCAGGTCGAAGCTCTCGGGCTCGCGACCGTCGTCGACGGCGACCGAAACCTCTGCAGGCTCTTCTTTGGCGGTGGGCCTACCAAAGATCATGGTCTCGGCGGCTTCGTCCGAGTCATCGTCAAAGTCGAAGTCGAAGTCGGAAAGAAGAGGACGCGGGGACTCGCTCTTCTCTTCCTCCAAACCATGTAAAGACGAAGCGATGCGGGTAGGCTCGTCGTCGATCAGCACGGCATCCGGTGGCTCGACTTCATCCTCAAGCCCCGTGGGCGCTGGGGTGTTCGGACTGGCCGTGGCCTCATCGCACAGATCCTCGAGTTCTTCTATCTCTTCGACAACATCGAGCCTTTCAATGTCATCGAGCTCGATGTCTTCGATCTCCTCGCGCTCTTCCCGCTCATTCTCGACCGGAGGCAGCTCTTCGCTGACAAGCCGGAAGCTCTCGTTGTCCACACCTTCTGGACCGTCGTCTACCAATGCGCTGCCCGCACTACCCAGCATGGCGCTGATGTGGGTTTGGCGGGCACCGATACGCTCGGAGAGGGCGTGGCTGATCAGCTCATCGGTGGCCTCGGGCGAACCCAAGTCACCCATGGAAACGCCCTCAAGGAGGGGTACCGGTTCAGCGAGATCGATACTGGCGAGCAGATTAATGGCCAAGCGATTGGCCCGGCGCTCCAGCCGCATCACCGCAGAGATGGAGAGGTGATTTGAGGCAGCGACGCGCAGAAAGGTTTGGGTACCTGCGAGCACCTGCTTCATTTCCCCCAACTGAAAGTTCAGGGACGAATCAGGCATCGAGCTGACCCGCGATCTTGCCGAACGATGCGAGGAGCTCGCCGCGAACAGACACGGCGTCGCCAATGGCCTGGGTCAGACTCCCGACGTAAGCCAAGCCGTCTTCGTAGTCCTCAGAGTTGGCCTTCAACCCCTCGAGCAAGTCTTCGGTGGCCTCGAGCTCGGCTTGACGGCTGACCATATCGGCCTCACACTCTGCAAGCTTTTGGTTGATTTCCTGGGCGGCCTGAACATGGGCCATCAAAACTGCAATACGCGACTCTATGCCCGCATTGAACTGGTTCTGGATTTGCTGCAATCGGTCCGCGTCGGACATGGATACCTCGCTGCTACTGAAGAGCGCTGCCTTCAGAACACGGGGAACGGTAACAGTCCGAAGACCAGCTCGTCAATCAGCCCTTAATTCCGTGCCGTTTCAGCATGCGAGCGACCGTCTTTCTGTCGACGCCGGCTTCGCGCGCGGCCTTACTGAGGTTACCAGCGCAACGCCCCAGAAGGTCTTCGAGGTATCGCCGCTCGAACCCCTCGATTAGGCGCTCTTTGGCGTCGTGATAGCCGAGCCCCGCTTCGGGTAAATCGAGCGTCGTGCCCGTCGAGGGAGACCCAGGCGTCCCGTCCCGGTCACGCAAGGCGTCGGGAAGAGATTGCAGATCGATCAGATCACCTTCCGAAAATGGAATGGCCCGGTAGAGCGTATTGCGAAGTTCACGCACGTTGCCCGGCCAGTGGTACTCGGCAAACAGCCGGGCAACCGCAGGCGTAATGCCCTTGACCGTGTGCGGAAAGCCGGCGTTAGGCAGAAGGCGCTGGAACAACAGCTCGATGTCTTCGAGGCGATCGCGCAGGGGCGGCAGACCCACCTCGACTACCGCCAACCGGTAGTACAGATCCTCCCGAAACCGACCTTCTTTAGCGGCTTGTAGCAAGTCCACGTTGGTGGCGGCGACGACGCGCACGTCTACGGGACGCACCCGACGATCGCCTAAGCGCCGCACCTCTCGCTGCTCGAGCACCCGCAGCAATGTGGGCTGAAGCTCGATGGGAAGTTCGCCCAACTCGTCGAGAAAGATTGTCCCGCCGTGGGCTTGTTCGAAGACGCCTGCCCGGGCGCTGACCGCCCCCGTAAATGCGCCGCGCTCGTGGCCAAAAAGCTCGCTCTCAACTAAACTTCGGGCCACAGAGCCACAGTCGAAAACGACAAAAGGGCCGTTCTTTCTTGGGCTACACGCATGGACGGCGCGGCTCGCCAGCTCTTTGCCAGTGCCCGTCTCGCCAGTAATCAACACGGTCAGCTCGGTCCGCGCGACCCGTTCGAGGACCGAGTACACCTGTCGCATGGCCACAGACTGCCCAACGATTCCTTGGAACTCGGACTCGTCGAGGGGCTCGACGTCGACGACCTCGTCGCGCAGCGTGAATTTCACCTCGGTTTTGCCGACTCGGAAGACACGCTCCTCGCCAAGGAACACCTCCCGGACCTTCACCTCTCCGACAAAGCTGCCGTTGGTGGATCCAAGATCCCGCAGCAAGATGCCGTCTTGAACGCGGGTGATTTCGGCGTGTCGCCGACTGACCGTGGTGTCGAATATCTGGAAGTGGTTTCCGTCAGATGATCCCAACCGAACGACATCATGGTCGAAAGACGCTGTGTCTCCAGCGTGGTCGCCCGACACAACTTCCAGCTCCATTTTGCGGAGGTGAATTTGCGTTCCTGTGGACCTTTTGCCACCGATAACGGACGTGATCTCTTGAGCCATGGCTTGGTCATTAACCTCACGAGGGGATCTGGCGAACCCGGGACAGAATTCGCTGGATGGAACGACGATCCATGCCGGCGGCGCGAGCGGCGGCACTGACGTTTCCGTCATGCGCCGCTAACAACGCCGACACATACTGAATTTGAAATTGGTCCAACCAATCGCGGCGGGCGTCCATATAGGGCAGATCGATGCGAATTTGAACCCCAACGCCGGGCTCGTGCTCTGGCGCATCGGGAACAATTCGGCGCAGACTGTTCGGCAAGTCCTCGAATCGAACGCGGCCGCCCAACGTCATCGCCGCGAGGTAGGCGGCGGCGTTTCGAAGCTCGCGCACGTTGCCCGGCCAAGGCCAGCGACGAAAGTGCCTGCGCACATCGGGCTCGAGGCCGAGGGGTCGTCGCCCTGCTCGTTGGCACTCCTCCGACAAGAAATGTTCCATCAACTGCTCGGCGTCGTCGGCGCGTTCCCGCAGCGGCGGAAGGCTGAGCTCCACGATCGAGAGTCGGTGGTAAAGATCTTTACGAAACAGTCCTTCGGACACTCGCTCTCGTAGGTTTCGCCAAGTAGCGGCCACCACACGAATGTCGGACCGCTGTTCACCCTCACCGCCCACCAAACGGTACGTACCCTGCTCCAAGACCCGCAACAGTCGGGTTTGAGTGTCCATGGGCAGCTCGCCGATCTCGTCCAGAAAGAAGGTGCCACCCGCAGCGGCCCGGATCAGCCCTTCACGCCGATGGTTTGCGCCGGTAAAAGCGCCCCGAACATGGCCAAACAGCTCGGACTCAACCAGGGACTGGCTCAACGCACCGCAATCCACCGCCACAAACGGCCCTGCCCTGCCCGAGAGGTTGTGGACAGCGCGCGCGGCGACCTCCTTGCCAGTGCCGGTTTCGCCGACCAACAGCACCGGCAAAGGTGTGGGCGCAACCCTAGCGATCCGCATACGCAGACGCGCCATGGTTTCGCTGTCACCAATCAACGCGGGAACATTGGACATGGCCCATCATACGGAAACATGCGGCAAAAGTCCCGCAGTCAGCCCGTACGGGGCTGGCGCCAGCGCCCCTTGGGAAGATGGCGACCGCCTCTTAACGCGGGTTCGTCCATGATGTACAGCTGGGCCCCAACCGACCGCAATCCACAAATTGAGGTGCCCGAAACCCGCCGATACAGCCCATCCGAGACGCCTTTGAATAAATCGAGCATAC
>JAACDH010000597.1 GCA_009936995.1 Rhodobacterales bacterium | reverse complement strand
TTCTTTGAGAGGCGCTGGCGCGAAACCCACCGCAGTGCGAGGATGCGCCATGCTTACCATCCTCAGTCTACTCAGCCTGGCGAGCGCCGCCGACGGCGCTTTCCCATACAACGTTCAAACCGAAGTTCTCGACAACGGGCTCACGGTGCACGTTATCCCCATGAATACACCCAACGTCGCCGCCGTATATACATGGTTTGCGGTTGGTTCTCGTGATGAAGTTGACCCGGGCCGAACCGGATTCGCCCACTTCTTCGAGCACCTGATGTTCTACGGTACGCCCACTTTCCCCGGCGACCACCGCGAACAAGTCCTGCTGCAGATGGGCGCCGAAGACAACGCTTGGACCTGGCTCGACGAGACCGTCTACCACACCGTCCTCCCCACATCGGGCCTGCCCGCGCTCCTCGAGATCGAGGGCGACCGGTTCGCAAACCTCCAGCTCACCGCCGAAGACGTGTAGAAGGAATCGGGGGCCGTCTACGGCGAGTTCCGCAAGGGCCAAGCCAGCCCCAGCAACGCGGTGGGCGTGGCGCTCTACCAAACGGCCTTCACGACCCACACCTACCAACACGACACCATCGGGTACGAGGACGACATCGCCGCCATGCCCGACGCATTCGAGTACAGCCAGCGCTTCCTGAATACCCACTACCGACCCGGAAAGGCCACGCTGCTGGTCGCCGGCGACGTCCAAGCACAAACCGTGTTCGCCCAGGTTCGAAAAGGCTGGTCGAGCTGGCCCGCAGAGAACCCCAACGCCCCCGCCGAAGAGGCCGAAGAGCGACCCACAATCCAGGAAGAGCCTGCTCAAACCGAAATGAGAGAGATCAGCGTGAGCTGGCCGACCCCTACGGCGCCCCTGCTGTCTATGGGCTGGAAGATTCCCGCCTCCTCCCCACAGAACCCCGACGTCATCGCCCTTCAAGCGGTCGCCGACGTCCTGTTCTCGCCCGTCGGACCTCTAGAGCGCCGACTGGTCCGCGAAGAAGCGCTGGCATACGCCGTGTATGGCTGGCGAAGCGACAACGTCGACCCCTCTTTGTTCACCATCCAAGTCGAGCTGAAAGACGTCGCTGGGCTGGCGCAGGCCGAGCAGATCATCCGCGAAGAGATCGCGAACCTGGCCCGGGTCGACGCCGAACTGCTGGCTCGTACCCAGAGTCACGAACGCTACAGCTTTCAGACCGGACTCCAAGACCCGAACGCCGTGGCCAGCGCCCTCGGTTGGTTCCTGCGCAGACACCCCGACCCCGCCGGCCTCAACGTGTGGTGGTCTGCGTATGCCGACCTCCAACCTGCCGACCTCGCCCGGGTCGCCGACCTGTACCTCATCGACGCCGGCCTCACCCGAGCGGTTCTAAAACACGAATCTATCCAAGCCGTGGAGGTGAAATAATGCGCACCCTTCCCCTGCTGCTGCTGCTCGCATGCGCCCCCAAGCTTCCCGTGGGCGACATCCCTATCCAGCTGGCACAAGCCCCCGTTCAAGTCATCGAACAGATCGATAACACCAGTGCGAATGTATATTTCGAGGCGATCGTTGGCGCCGGATCGGCGTACGACCCGGTCGGCCAAGAGGGACTCGCCAATCTGGTGGCCCGCAGCTTGGTAGACGCCGGCTCTGGAGAGCGCCCGAGCTCGGCCGTCCGCGATGCTTTGTACCCGACTGGCAATCAATTCTCGTTGGTCGTAGACCGCGAATGGGTCTCCCTCCGACTACGCTGTCACATCGACCATCAGGCACTTTGCGCCCAGCTCTTCGCCGACGCCCTCACCGCGCCCCGCTTCGACGCAAACGACGTCCTCCGCCTCCGCGAAGACGCAGAATACGGCGTAGGCGACGGTCTGCTCTCCAACGAAGAGGCCCTGGGCCAAGAGATGCTCGAGGCCTTTGTTTTCGAGGGCCATCCCTACGGCCACCCCGTGCAGGGACGCGGTGGCGTGCTGCCCACACTCACGGCCGACGACGCCAAGCGCTTCCATGACACCCATTACGTGCGTCAGGCCACCCTCGTCGGCGTCGCTGGAGGCGTTACCGAACAGACCCTAGCGGACCTGCGAGACCGCCTCGTTAAGCTCCCCACGGCCATGCCTGTCGACATCAACCTGCAGCAACCTTCCGCCGTTTCGGGTCGCTCCATGACCCTCGTCGCCACCCAGACCGATGTCACCGGGATCCACTTCGCCCATCCCCTAGCGGTCGACCGTGCCCACGAAGACTGGCCCGCTCTAGCCCTCGCCATGACCGCCATGGGTGCCCATCGACAGAGCTTCGGTCGACTGTTTCGGGCCATCCGCAACGACCGCGGACTGAACTACGGCGACTACAGCTACATCGAGCCGTACGTCGAGCGCGGCGGCTCCCTGCCTCAACAAGGCGTGCTGCGCAGTCAGCCCTACTTCTACGTTTGGATCCGTCCTACGTCTCTCGAAAACGGCCCCTTCGCCCTTCGCATGGCCATGGCCGAAGTCGAAGGGTTGGTCTCGAACGGACTCAGCCCCGAGGAGTTCGAGATCACCCGCGAGTACCTACAGGGTTGGACGCCGCTGCTGGCCCAAGACCCCGGCCGACGACTCTCGTACGCCCTTGAAGCTCAAGCCGCCGGCGTTCCAGATCTAATCAGCGACCTGCCCACAGCGCTCAATGCGCTCGATGTCGCGGCCGTCAATGCGGCGATAAAACGGCATATTACGCCAGAAAACCTCAAGATCGTCGTGGTCACCGGTGATCCCGAAGGATTTAAAAAGGCGATCCTCGAAGAATCTGCTACCCCTATCGTCTACCGTGATGTGGTACCGGACGAAGCTCAGGCTCAACGGGACACCGAAGTGGCATCTTGGCCACTGCTACTCGAAGCTGCCGACGTGTGGACCACGCCGGCCGAGGGGATCTTCCAATGAAAAAGCTCGCCGCACCGTTCTTGGCCCTGTCCGTGCTAACAGGTTGCATCGAAGCAGAGCCCTTCTTGCCCAAAGTCACCTTCGACCGCCTAGACGTTCGCGATCTCACCTGGACCGATATTGGCGCCGACTTCGTGTTCAACGTCAAGAACCCCAACCCCATCGAGATCGGACTCGCCTCGTTCGAGTACGCCCTCGAGCTCGAAGAGGTCCAGCTCCTCGAAGGTCTAAACCCCGACGGCTTCAAGTTGAAGGCAGACGGAAATTCCGATCTGGTCCTTCCCCTCGATTTAATCTTTGCCGAAACCTGGGAGACCGTCCAGGCCACCAAGGGTGAAGACATCGTCGACTTCCGATTAAACGGCAAGTTCGGGTTCGATACGCCGGTCGGCGAGGTCAAGATCCCCTATGACGAGGCCGGTGACTTCCCAGCCCTACGCACGCCGAAGTTCAAGTTCAACGGCATCCGACTGGCCGAGCTTGACTTCACTCAGGCCGCGCTTGAGGTCGACTTGGGCGTCACCAACGAGCACGGAAGCACCTTGTTCTTCGACAACTTCGCCTATGGACTCGACATCGCCGGCGCACCCGTAGCAACCGGCTTGGTCCAAACCTTCGATGTGAACGGCGACCAAGACGGTGTGGTCACGCTACCCATAGTCGTAAACCTGCTGACCGTAGGAACCGTGGTCTTCGACTCGATCCTGAACAAGACGCCGCTAAATATGGGACTCAACGCCGACGTCGACGTCGACACGCCCTTTGGCATCTTGCCCATGTCCGTCAACGAACAGGGCGACGTGTCGTTCCTGAATTAACGAAGGGCCAGGCCCTCGAGCAACATGGCCGGTGCGTCTACATGCCCTACACGATCGGTGTTTGAGGCGACTTCGATCACCCGGTTCAATGCCACCTTGAGATCGCCGTGAAGCACCATGCCGCCCATTGTGCCCACCTGCTTCTCGGCCTTGAGGACGCGTCCAAACACCGGAACTTCGAGCAAGCCGGTGCTCATGTCTAGTCCACCGAGGCTGGGAAGCTGGTCGACGACGAAAGTGTATCCACCCACGTCTTTCAGGATGGCATTCGAGGACCGGGTGCCGCTGCGAAGGCGCAGATTCGAGGGGGCCAGCGTATCGCCCTGGCGGTGTCCGGTGGGCAGCTGGTCTTGCTGGCGAGCGGCCTGAATTCCCAGGAAACGACCTTCGACGCGACCTTCGCGCAACAGAGTGAGGGGGACCGGCAACACGCCATTGGGATCGAAGGAACGCGAACGGAGGCCAGAAACCTCGAGGCCATCGTCGACCAGATGAAGCCGCCGATCGACAACCGTCTGCCCTTCGGGTGTGGGTATGAGGAACATACCGCCCGTAGCGAGGCCGTCTTGGGTGAACCCTTGGGAGATCCTCGCAAACAGAGCGGCCGTGGCTGCAGGACTGAACAGCACCCTCACCTCGCCTGCCAGTTTTTCACCCCGGTTTTGGCGGGTCAGCGCCATACGAGCCGCCAGGATTCCGAACGGCAAAGAGGCCACAGTCGAGAAGCTGCGAGAGGCGATTTCATCAGTGACACCGCACTCATCACCCGCGAAGGCCACGGCTCCACCCGCTCGGAATGTAGTATCGAACTCTTCGAGGACCACGCCCCGGCTGTTGGCGAAGCTGCGAAGCCGATGTTGATCTTGGTACCAAAATCCACGAGATACGATCCGTCGGTCGGTGGCCCTCGCCGACCGCTCGGCGGTCACAGCGACATCGAGGCGATCGGCGTCGTCGAGCGCGGAGATGCGGCGATCAGCGATCCCAAGCCCTTGCTGAAGGCCTGCGAGTCGGCGATGCGGACCCGCGTGTTCGTTCTTGGGGGCGGTATTGGCCATCGACAAAGCGCGACCCACCAGCGCCCTGCCCTCGGCTGGATCGCCCGATGCGACGCCCTCTCGGCCGCCCTCCAGCCACACCTTCACGGTAAGTTCAGATTCGTTAAGTCTACTTTGGGAGGTTGTTTTGCCTTTCAGGACATCAACCCGCACCCCCTGGCTCACCTCGCACAAAGCCTGTGCACCCACGGCACCGAGACGCTTGGCCTCTTGGACGAGGTCTTTGAGTTGGACGGTGCGACTCTCCATTCGACGTACTCCAGGGCGTTGTCGAACCGTAGCCGGTAGGCGGTCCGAGGTCTACTGTTGACTGAAACTGGCAAAAGTTCGGGAGGATAAGGTACAATGTTTCAAGGCATCTAACGGATTAGGGTTTTCGCTGGCACCGTTTCGGACAAGCGATGTCCAACGAATCACCCGGAGAGAGATCCTATTCCACATCGTCTCACCATCTTCATCGCAGCTGTGGCGTTGGCCTCGTGTGCCCACGCCGACGAACCTGACATCGCCAAACCGGAAGCGCAGGTGCTGGCGCCATCACAGCCTCCCACTTCTGCCCGCTCCACTGCCGCTCCGGGACGGTTGGTCGCCATTGGAGATCTACACGCCGACCTCGACAACGCTGTCCAAGTGCTACAGCTCTCCGGCCTCACCGACGCCTCTGGAAAATGGATCGGCGGCGACGCCACGCTGGTCCAAACCGGAGACACTACCGACCGCGGGCCCGATAGCAAGGCGATTATCGACCTCATCCGCGCGCTCATCCCCCAAGCCGAGACCGCTGGCGGCCGGGTGGTGTCGCTGCTCGGCAACCACGAGGTCATGAACTTGATGGGCGACTGGCGCTACGTCGACCCCAGCGATGTCGCCCAATTCGGGGGTCTCGAAGCCCGGAAGAAGGCCTTCTCTTTGGAGGGCAGCTACGGTTCATGGCTGATCGAGCGTGACGTGGTGGCCGAGGTCAACGGCAACATCTTTGTGCACGGTGGCGTCACGCCAGCGTTTGCCAAGATGGGCGTGCAAGGCATGAACGACGCCGCCCGCCAGGCCATTCGCGACCAGGGCGGGTCGGTGCTCGAGTCCGACGGCCCCCTGTAGTTCCGCGAC
>JAACDH010000596.1 GCA_009936995.1 Rhodobacterales bacterium | reverse complement strand
GGCTTTCCGGCAATGTTCACGTACTCAACCCAAGAGCGAGAAGGGGCCGAGAGCCAGCGTCAAGTCTTCGCAGAGTGGGTGTTTCACGAGGACAAGGGCGGTGGCCACGGTACCAAGATGTTTTCGGTTCGCCCCGAAGTCAGCGCCGTTCTGCTCGCCACCCTGAAAACTGCCCTATGACCGAAACCGAGGTTCCGCGAATTGTGCTCGAACGGGTGCGTGTTCCGGCCCACGAAGGGCGTATTCGCCTCGAACAGTGGTCCACAGACCTTTTCCAGGGGCTGGCGTCGCGTGCTGCCGCACGAAAAGCATGTAAGCGGGGCGATATCCTCCTCAACGGAGAAACCGCGAGTGGCTCGGTCTTTGTCGAAGCCGGCGCCGACCTCACCCGTCTCGAGCCCACGGGAAAGCTTCCAAAGGTCTTCCCTATGGCGCTCGAGGTGGTGTTCGAGGACGCGCACATGGCGGTGGTCAACAAACCTCCTGGATACCGCGTCAACGGAAATCTACACCGCACCCTCGAGCACGCGCTGCCGCACAACCTGGCTCCCAGCGACCAGCCCGACGCTCTTCGGCAGTTTCGCCCTGTGCATCGCCTCGACCGACCTACGGGTGGCATGGTGATCTGCGCGAAGACGGGCAGGGCGCTGATGGCCTTGGGGCAACAGTTTGAGAACCGGCAGATCCAGAAGAAGTATCGGGCCATTTGCGTTGGCAAGCTCGACGGCAGCGGCGAGGTGCACGAGCCCATCGAAGAACGGTTGGCGCATAGTAGTTATGCGGTGGTCTGCAGCACCCGTAGCTTGCGCACGAAGTGGGTCACCACGATTGATCTATGGCCTAGAACGGGTCGAACCCATCAACTCCGCCTGCACATGGCGCATCTTGGATATCCGATCCTGGGCGACACACTCTACGGAACTCCCGGAGAAATTCTGGTGGGAAAGGGACTGTTTCTATGGGCGACCACGCTGATGTTTACCCATCCCATTTCGGGTGAAGCGCTGTCCCTAGAGGTGCCCGAGCCCGGCAAGTTCGAGTCGTTTCGAAAACGAGAAATTCGTCGGTGGAACAAGTACAACGAGCCTGTCAAACCCGTGTGATGTGGTATCGCCGACATCCGTCAGCAGTTACCGGAGTAACTGTGGAGGTGGCCGTGATACGCAGCCTTGTGCACTTCTCTGTGACACCCTTTTTTCCGGCCGAAGGCGAACTGCCGGGCGGCGAAGAATTAGGGTTGCGCGCATTCATTCCCCAGATGCTCGAAGACAGCAGCTGGCTATTGTGGATCGGTATCGTGGCCAGCAGCGCGGCTTATGTGGCCTGTCCATTGTTCACCATTTACTGTCCCGTACCGGCATTTTTTCTTTCTGGAGACCGGCTGAACGCTCACACCGAGGCGATGGCAGATCACAACAACTACACCATCCGCCAGGCGGCGTTTCTGCTGAAGATGGTGGGCGGTCTGCACTGGGCGCGGACCGACGCCATTCGCAACAAGTGGCATCTTCAGCCCTATGAAGCCGATCCTGACGGCTGGAGGGTGCGTTGAGTCATCTCTCTTTCCAGATCCGGGGCGCCGATGTGGCCATGGAGGTGGACTACGTGGTGGTGGGCAGTGGTGCTGGCGGCGCGTCCGCTGCAGTGACCCTGGCCCGAGGTGGCGCGTCCGTGGTGCTGGTCGAAGCTGGGGCTTGGCGCGATCCTGAGCACATTCCCAGCTCCGCGTATGGCGGTATGCGCGATCTGATGCCCGACTTTGGTGCGGCGGTGACCATGGGACGCGCGAACTGGCCGTTGGTTCAGGGCAAAGGCGTGGGCGGCGGCACGTTGATCAACTCGGCGATTTGCGTTCGAACTCCAGGCGATATCTTCGAGAATTGGAAACGCGAGCACGGCGTCGGCGGCGACGAAATGGCCCAACGCGTGTGGGCGATTCAAGAACAGATGGAGGCCGAGCTCAGCGCCACCGCCACGCCGGCGAGCGTCTATGGTCGCAGCAACGCTCTTGCGCTCAAGGCTGCGGATACGCTGGGCTTCGAGCACAAGGTCACCAAGCGCTACGTCAAGGATTGCGCGGGATCGGGACAGTGCCTACAGGGCTGCGGAAAGGCGCGCAAACAGAGCATGAACCTCACCTATATTCCCGAGATGGTTCGTCTTGGTGGCACGGTACTCAGTTGTGCACCGGTCCACAAAGTCACCATCGAGAGTGGACGGGCGGTCGGCGTCACCGGTTGGTTCAAGAGTCCTCGGGGCGGTGCTCGTGGCGCGAACTTCAACGTTCGCGCGTCCAAGGGCGTTGTGATGGCGGCGAGCGTAGTGCATAGCCCTGTTTTGCTGCGGCGATCGGGACTGCGCCACGCCAAGTTGGGCAGGGAATTTCGGGCCCATCCCGGCACAGGTATCTTTGGCTGGTACGACGATCCGGTCGACATGAACACAGGCGCTACCCAGGGATGGGCGAGCGCCGCGTTCCGAGAGCAGCCGGGATTTAAGCTCGAGACCCTGGCGATTCCTCCCGAGTTGGTGGCCTCGCGGGTCAAGGGCGGCGGCCGTGAGTTGGTGCGTCGCCTCCACGGTTACCGGCACCTGGCGATGTGGTGCATGGCGGTTCGCGCCGACACCGTGGGTTCCATCTGGCGAGGGCCGCTTGGGCCGGTAGTGGTCTACAGAACCCTAGCTTCCGACATGCAGAAGATGCGTACCGCGGCTCACTTCTTGGCTCGAATGCACTTCGCAGCAGGGGCTCGATATGTGGTGCCCGGTGTTCACGGGCTGCCGTGGCGAATCACGCCGGATCAGCTGGGCTTACTCGAAGATGCGCCCCTCGATCCACGGGCTTGGGTGGGCGTGCTGTCACACCTGTTTGGCGGCTGCACCATGGGTGCCGATCCGTCGACGTCCGTGTGTGATGGGCGGGGGCGGGTGCACGGCGTGAAGGGCCTGGTCGTTGCGGACGCTTCGCAGATCCCCACAAACCTTGGCGTAAACCCCCAACACACAATCATGGCGCTTGGGCGGATTCACGCCGAAGACTTGCTCGCTGAGGCCTAGCGGAACTCGCGAATGAGGCCTGCTTCCTCGAAGTGAACCGCCTCGTTGTAGTCGCCGTTGGGACCCGAGCCGCGCCACACGAAGTAGGTGCTGCCGCCCATGGTGAAGGCGAAGGTGGTCTCGGCCTCGCCTTGGCAGCGATCGTCGCGGAGCCAGACGTAGATACGAGAGCCGGAGTTGCCCTTGGTGGCGTCGAGGATGCCCTTGATAGGAGTTCCATTGGTGTCGCCCTCGAAGACCACTTCACGGGGGCCGCCGCTGCTCAGGAAACCCTCCCAGGCCCGGGTGACTTTGATGGGGATGCCCGCTGCGCCAAGCTGACGACCCACGGCCGCCGCGTTGGGAGCCGTGAGCTCCATCATCTGAACGGGAGAGGCGCCCATGGGACCCGCGAGACCGCTCAAGAGCGGCAAACGTGATTTACGGGCGCGGCCGAAGTTCTCGCTCTCGCGGTTGAGCCCTGTGAGTTGCTGGACCAATGGTGACATCACCCGAACTTCGCCATCGGGTAGGGTCCACCGTGAGCTACCGAGCTGATTGCTATGTACGTGGACTGGACCGGCGGCCGTTTGGCCTGGGCTCATCTCGCCCTCTGGGCCACTCATGGACCAACCGATGGGCATGGCCGACGTTTTGGCGCTGATGGGCAAGGGCATGGCGTTAGGGGGTGGACCTTGGCTGACGAACCAGGGCATTCCACCAGCGAGGGGATGCAGCAGGAACAGGTTTCCGATGGGCTGCCCAATGACCGAACCCACCAGGATGGGATCGCCGGCCACTCCGGGTGCCCACATGCGGGTGTTGTCCGCTTCGGGGCCCCACGAGAACGCACCTACGGTGGGGTCGTCGGGGAAGTGCATGGTCAGCTCGGGGCTGACACTCAGGCTAGAGAGGCGGCCGCCTCTGTAAGTCATGAAGCCGGGCCAGGGGCGTCTGCACTCGGGAACACCGGTGTTCTTGAAGAAGGTCTTGGCTTGGCCCACTTGGACCACGATCCCCAGCTCCCAGCCAGCCTCGGGGACCTGACAGGGCGGATAGCCTTTGGCCCGCGCTTTCTCGATGAAGTTGGGCGAGATACCGAGGTCTTGGAGATGGACTTCGGCTACGTCGCCCCAGTCCACGTAGGCTTCTTGGCCGAAGCTGGCTGCCCAGCGGCCGGATGGCTTGACCCCAGGGAGAGAGATCGGCGGGTCGAGGGTGACGGTGATGTCGGTGCCCGAGACCTCCATCTTGATGAAGCTGGCCAGGTACTGTTCGACGAGAATGGGTGTATTGCGGTGGTTCGGATAAATCTGGGCTACCCGAACTGCGTCTTGGCCATTCTTGACACCGCGAATGGCGGCGTCGGCCACCAGCTGCTCGGCTGCGACAGCGTACTTGGTGTCGGCGTACTGAATCATGAACTGCGCGTATGCGTGCTCTTCAGAGTCATTTCCGAGGGCGCGGAGGGCGGCGGCGGCTTCGTTGTCGCGGGCGGCAACGGCGTACGAGGTGCCGTTCCACGTTTGCTGGAACCGAATCCAGCCGGTGGTGGTGTTCTCTTCTAGGGCGGCTTCGAACAAGGCCTCGGCGCACACTTCGCGGAGAGCGGAGCCGGCGTCCGTCAGGTGGGCGCCCATGCGATCACACTTCTGTTGGGCGATGTCGATGCGTCCATCTTGAATGAGCCGTTGGATGGCGTCGGACTTGGGGGATGCGAGTGCTGGTACGCTCCATACGAACGCGAGAGCCATGAGTGCGAACGGAAGTCGGGCAGATGTGGGGGACATGTAGTTTCCTCGTCCGCGGAGTGTAGACGCCAAGCGGCGTCTTCACCAACTCATGGTATGCGTCCGTTAGGAGGCTTCCATGTCACGCGTCAGTCAGTATCTAGAACTCATCAGCGATCCGGGGCTTCCCCCCTTGTCTCCAGGCCACCCCTCCGACGGAGTTTTATGGGCTCTCCTGGTGCATTTAGCGTTCAGCGATGGTGTAGTTCACGGCGATGAGTTTGCTCTCTTGGAGCGTGTGCGTGCGGATCTCGACCCAGGGGATCTTATGGAGTGGGCCATGACCCAAGCTATGGAAGATTTCGACATGGCCAGCTTGACTGCGGTGGTGGCTCGGGGCGAGATACCCCTCGACGTGCTTCGCTTCGCCGCTCGTATGATCTGCCTCGACGG
>JAACDH010000595.1 GCA_009936995.1 Rhodobacterales bacterium | reverse complement strand
TCGGACTCACCTACGAGCGAACCCACGACCGCTGGCTGCCCAACCTGGGTGGGTTTGCGTCCGTCCTGCCCTTCGCCGCCGGCTTCTTCACCCTGGGCTGCTTGTCTAGCCTTGGAATGCCCGGAACCGCCGGATTCGTCGCCGAGTTCATGGTCTTCGTCGGCGCCTGGGAGTCGGATTACAGCTGGTGGGCCGTCGCTGGCGCCACGGGCGCATTCATCACCGCAATCTACGTAATGCGCGCCTGCAAAGACATCTTCTGGGGCGAAGGTCCCGCCGAGCAGTTCAAAGACCTGCCCCCGGTCAAGCCCACCGAGCACGTTGCCCTGTGGCTGCTGGGCGCCGCCCTCATTCTGTTCGGTGTTTGGCCGCGTTTAATGCTCGATCTCATCGATAGCAATACGCCCATGTACCTGCAAATGGTCGTCGAAGACGCCCTCGTGAAGGCCGGCCAATGATCGCCCTCGACTTCCTCGGAAACCTGGCGCCCCTCGCCGTCGACCTCATCTTGGTCATTGGTGCCCTAAGCATCCTGGTCTCCGACATCATCCTTCCGGCCGGCGAGAAGCGCATCCTCGGCTACGGCACGCTTGCGGTCCTCACGGCGGCCCTGGTCGGCTGTTTCGTCCTCGACATCGACGGTGTGGCCATCAGCGGTGCCTATGTCGGTGACGGCATGAGCCGGTTCCTGAAGGTGCTGTTCATCGTCGGCGCATACCTGTCGGTCTTAGGCACCCAACACCAGCTCAAGCAGGACTCTACCCGCCGCCAAGGTGAGTACTTCGAGCTGCTGCTGTTCTCCCTGGTGGGTATGACCCTGCTCGCCGGCACCCGCGACCTCATCCTGCTGGTCGTCTGCTTCGAGCTAATGGGCATCCCCTTGTATGTGCTCGCCGGCTGGCGCAGCAAAGACAAGCTCGCCGTCGAAGGCGCACTCAAGTTCTTCATGGTGGGCGCCGTCAGCTCGGTCACCATCCTGTTTGGACTGTCGTTCCTATACGGCCTGTCCGGCACCACCAACATCCCCGAGATGGCCGCTTGGGTGGGCGTACATCGCTCGGCCGGCGTCCTGGTCGGCGGAGCCCTCGCCCTCGCAGGCATGGGCTTCAAGCTGGGCGTGTTCCCCTTCCATATGTGGGTCCCCGACACCTACGAGTCGGCCGACACCCCCCTCGTCGCCTACCTGTCGGTCGCCCCAAAGGCCGCTGGCTTGGGCGCGTTGATCCAGCTGCTGTACGCCGCAGACGGTGCCCTGCTCAAAGAAGTCAGCGTGGTGCTCATCATTCTGGCTACGGTTACCCTGATTGCCGGCAACTTATTAGCGTTAAACCAGTCGAATATCAAGCGTCTTCTGGGGTACTCCGGCGTGGCCCACATGGGCTTTTTGCTGATGGCCCTGTCGTGTGGAAACGTGCGCGGCCTACAGATGCTGCTGTTTTACCTGGCCGCCTACTTGTTCACCAACATCGGCACCTTCTTGGTCGTGCACACCGTTCAACAGGCCGGCGGAGACGACACCGTCGACTCGTTCAGCGGCCTGGGACGGCGCAGCGGCTGGCTCAGCTTCGCCATGCTGCTGTTCCTGCTGTCCTTGGCCGGTATCCCCTTCGTGGCCGGATTCTGGGCCAAGCTGTACATCTTCCTCGCCGCCTGGGAGGCCGGGCTTGGCTGGCTGGTCGTGTTGGGGGCGGCCCTAAGCGTAGTCGGCTTGTACTACTACCTACAGATCGCTCGGGCCATCTTCATGACCGAGCCCCCTACCGACGAGCGCATCCAGGTGGAGTGGCACACCAACCTCGCCATCGGCATCTGCCTGGCCTTCGTGATGGGCATGGGCCTCATGCCCAGGCCATTTGTCGAGGCAGCGGAGCTCGCCGCGCGCGCGTTTTTACAGGGATAGTCCGGCGAAACACCCCAGACTTCGCACCAGCTACACTACGTTAATTCATCGCGTAATCGACCGATTCGATCTGCGGCTACCTTGCGGGCTTCAAGGTAAATATCGTTTCCAAAAAACACTCGTTCAAGCAGGGCGGCCGCGACGCCGGTCCCTCCAGCCCCGCAGAACGGGTCGACCACGATTTGGCCAATCAATGAGCTTTGCCTCAATAGGGTCTTCAAAAGTGGGACGGGCT
Organism: Rhodobacterales bacterium; assembly: GCA_009936995.1. Lineage (GTDB taxonomy): Bacteria > Myxococcota_A > UBA796 > UBA796 > JAACDH01. Next base: position 3,939 of record JAACDH010000595.1, on the reverse strand, counting down.
TCTCGGTTGGATACCCCATATTTACCGGTTTCTCAGTCAGGATATTCGGAATCTTTTCGCCGAATAGTGTCCGCTTTCCCTTCTCGAAGAATAGAATGTACTCCTGCCGCACGCGATATTGGTCCGTCATGGTGGGCGAGGCTTTGTCCCACACGATGGGCTTCACGCATGCAAAGCCACACGCCTCGGCGATCGGTTTCACTACGAACATCGTCTCGGCATCGCAGAAGAGATAGAAGTGGGTATCGTTCTTTAGAACTCGGTAAATCTCAGAAAATAGTTCTTCAAATCGATCATTCGGAAAGATCTGAAGCCACTTGCCGCAGTCTTTGACTCCGGAGGCCATCACGATAACTCTTTTGTATTTTCTTATCGATTCGTATGGAGGATCGGTGATGACGATATCTACCGACGCATCCGGAAATCGAGCAAGAAAGGCCACCGCGTCTTCGTCGCCGATTCGGTCTGGCGCCAGCCCTTCAGAGAACTCGGACAAAGGCTGATTTGATGATGTCTCCCCTGGGGGCTGACCCGTTTTTGGCATTTTCCTAGCTTTCCCTTAGATTTCACCAGACCTGGCAAGATGATTATCCTCTACCTTACCCAATTGAACAAGTATGCGAAATTTCAACTTCAAAACGACGGTCTTGCAGGGGCCATGATTACCACCTGCACGCCCCGGATGGGAATGCCACGCTGCATCTGGGCCCCTCTCCCCCAGGCCGTTCAAATAATGCGCGCTCGTTCTGCTACCCTCGCGGTTCGCTCGGATGATGCCAAGGGCGGTCCTGTGCGGTCCGGTGATTCGGTTATCTAGCCGCCATGAGCGCACCCACCTCGACGCGACCCCCGGATCGATGACAGCCCCAACCAGCAAAACATTCACCACCCGGTTCGGCACCTGTACGGTGCACGATGGTGGTATCCGTCTGGTCAACGATGCGCCGCGGGGCCAAATGAGCGCGCTGATCACCGGTCAGTCCATCTGGACGCTACGGATCGTCTACGCCCTGATCAATCTCGCCGCCATGAGCGTTTTGGTCACTGGATTCTTGGACGACGGCGAGGTGGACCCGCTCCTTCCCTTCATGGTCGCCTACACCGCCTTCGCCTTGTGGCGAACCATGGACCACACCCGGGACATGGAGATCTCACGCGACGAGATTCAGCAGGTGACGGCTTTCGCAGGCACACGCTTCCTCGCGGTGCCACAGTTCGTAGTCCGATACACTCGAGATAACGGCGCGTTGAAGCGAATCATTCAGCTACCGAGCGTGGCCTTTGCACAGCCGGAAGACTTCGAGGCGGCCAAGAAGATATTCGTAGATTCCGGATTGAAGGTCGTCTAGACCGCACGAGGATAAATGATCAGTACAAAGCGCCAGCGGGCGCGGTGGTCACATCGCCGCCGTCTGACGCCGCAGAGTCCATCTCCGGTGCACTTGAAAGTTAATTTCAACCTCGTCAAGTACGCTACGATTCGCGCCCAAGCTCGACCAGGTGTCAAAACCTTCCACGGCCTCCAGCGCTGGAACCTCGCACCGCTCGGCGTTGGTGAGCGTGAGCAGCATCCGCATTGGCTCCAGCACGGTGACGGTGACTGTGCCGCCGAAAAATGCCCAGAGGGCACCGGTCTGCTCGTCTGAGTAGCTGAGCGGGCGCCAAGCAAGCACAGCCAGATCTTCGCGGCTCTTCATCTCCATACTCGTGCCTTCGGTGACCGGGAAGGGCAGCTGCATATCCATTCTCACACGCGGGTTCCAACCTCCAGCCTGCACATTGAATACGTCGACGCAATGCTCGCCCGAGACGCTCATCATCTACGTTCGAGAGCGCGCGCGACGGCCTCTGTCTTGAACTCTTTAGAAGAATTCCGGCTGGCCATTTGGCCTCCTACCTATGCTTTGCTGACTGTCCGGCTCAGCGGGGCAAGGTCAGAATCGTCTATCCTCAAGAGAAGCTCACTTTGAAGATCTCCGCCGACTCCGACGCACAGCGAGAGATCCTTAACAAGAAGGCGGCCTGGGACAAGCGAGGGAAGCGGATCTTGGCGCGGGCAGGCCATCAAGTGCTGCAACATCAGGGTCCGCCATACCTGGCGAAGTTGCACACGAAGTGGACTCAGCCGTATAGTGGGACGCTCAAGCACACCCTGTCCGTGAACGACTCCCCCCTGTAAACCCTCCGCTCCAGACGCAAACTTATGAAGTCTCTATCTAGCAGCATTCTCCTTGTTCTTGGCGGGCTGGTCGTGGTCCTGGCTGGGGTCACCCTTCTGGCTGGGCTGGGAGGGCTGCTCTACACCGCGGTCTCGCTAGTGGACTTCCCCAGCAGCGAAAACCCCAACTTCTCGTTCTTGATTGCATGTGTGCAGGCCATTCTCTCCTTAGAGGAGTCCCGGTTCAGCTTGCTAGGAGGAATGCTCGGTATCGTCGGAGTCACCGCCGGGCGGTCCCTGATGAACACCGCTGACAAGTGGAAGGCAGCGGCCGCCCAGGAAGCCGCCGCGGGAAAACAGACCGCCATGAAAGAAGATCACACCGCTCTGGCGGCCCCGCCCTCTCAGGGCTCCGAGCTAGAGCTAGAGCCGGTGCTAGACTTGGAGCTAGACTTGGAGCCAGAGACAGACGAATCTTCACAGACCAACCTTCTCGCTGGAACCGCCGTCCCAGACTTGGGAGAGTCGGCCTCAACCATGCAGGATGGTGTCATCAAAGACATCAGCCTCACCGCCAAAGTCCCACAAAAACCGACTCTGATGAAGTCTCTATCTAGCACCCTTCTCTTTGTTCTTGGCGGGCTGGTCGTAACCCTGTCTGGGATCACCCTCCTGGGCGGGCTGGGCGGACTGATCTACACCGCGGTCTCGCTGGTGGACTTCCCCAGCAGCTCAAACCCCGACTTCTCGCAGCGCGTCACGATCGGAGACATCTCCGTCAACATCTCGTTCTTGATCGCATGTTTGAAGGCCATTCTCTCCGCCGAGGAGTCCCGGTACAGCTTGCTCGGGGGAATGATAGGCATCGCTGGAATCACCATCGGATGGTCCCTCATGAACACCGCTGACGAGTGGAAGATGGCGGCCGGCCAGGAAGCCGCTCCAGGGGGAGCGACCGCCACGAAAGGAGATCACACCGCTCTAGTAGCCCCGCCCTCTCAGGGCTCCGAGTCAACGTCAGCGGCAGAGGCAGCGGCAGAGGCAGAGCAATCCAAACTAGACGACCTTCTCGCTCGAACCGCCGCCCTAGAGTTGGGGCAGTTGACCACAAGAATGCAGGAAAAACTCGGTCCCGTGTCCACGCTACCCGCGCTACCGAAAAATTATCAGGACATTTGCCGCGTCATCAACGATCCTTACGGTACCGGAAGAGACATCGGCAATATCGTCATTAGGGACATCGGCCTCACCACGAAAATCCTTCAGGTCGTGAATTCACCTTTGTATGGATTACGATCCCCCGTCACAGACGTGGTTCACGCTGCCACGCTGTTGGGAATGAAAGGTATTCGCGACCTCACACTCACCGTCGAGGTTTTCGGGTTTTTCTCCGCGAAAATTCCGATGGGTGGAATCACTGTTGAAGAGCTCTACAGTTACTCTGTCAAGGTTGCTGCGGTCGCCCAGCGCATTGGTAAGGTTCATGCCGAAGATGCCTATACTGCCGCGCTCTTGCATCAAATTGGCCGAATAATCTTGATGACGTCCCTATCAGATAAATATCAGGATGCGCTAGATCTACAGAAAGAAACTGGAGGTACACTACGGGACGCTCAGCGTGCCGCTATCGGGATCGACCAAGTCGAGACCAGCGTTTACTTGCTCAGCGTCTGGGGTTTGCCGCAAAGGGTAATCGAGGCGGTGGCATTCTATAACAGGCCGTCATCAGTCCCTCACACAACCCTCGATGTAGTCGACATTCTTCATGTGGCCGTCGCGTT
>JAACDH010000594.1 GCA_009936995.1 Rhodobacterales bacterium | reverse complement strand
TCGGAGTCCTCGTCGGTGAAGTACACCGCTGCTCCCGGAGCGAACCCTGGCGGGCTGTCCTTGAGCGCCAAACCGAGTCCTACCAGCTTGACCTTTGCCTCGTCGATGGACTTCTGTCCAAAGTTTCGGATATCCAACAGGTCGGCCTCGCTGCGCGTGATTAGTTCGCCCACGGTGTGGATGCCCTCGCGCTTCAGGCAGTTGTATGACCGCACTGTCATGTCCAACTGCTCGATCGGAGTTCCCAGTTGCTCAGCGACGAAGGCGTCCGTCGGGGACGGACCGATGTCGATCCCCTCCGCGTCAACGTTCATTTCTCGTGCGAGACCGAACAGTTCCACCAACGTGTGTCCCGCAGAAGCAATGGCGTCCCGAGGCCGGATACTTGCCTTAGTCTCGACGTCCAGGACGAGCTTGTCGAAGTCCGTGCGCTGCTCCACACGGGTGGCTTCCACCTTGTAGCTCACCTTCATTACCGGCGAGTAGATGGAGTCGACCGGAATGCGGCCGATCTCTTGGCCCGGCTGCTTGTTCATGGACGCCGGAACGTACCCGCGGCCACGCTCGACAACGAGCTCGATCTCCATCTTGCCCTTGGCATTGAGCGATGCGATGTGCAGATCAGGGTTGTGCACCTCAACTCCCGCCGGAGGCTGGATGTCTGCAGCGGTGACCACACCGGGACCCTGCTTCCGGAGGTACATGACCACCGGCTCGTCGTGTTCGGACGAGACGACGAGTTGCTTGAGGTTCAAGATCACCTCGGTGACGTCTTCGGTAACGCCTTCGATGGTGCTGAATTCATGGAGAACCCCATCCACGCGGATGCTGGTGACCGCTGCACCCGGGATGGATGACAGCAAGGTACGTCGCATCGAGTTTCCGAGGGTGTAGCCGAAGCCCGGCTCGAGCGGTTCGAGGACGAAGCGCGAACGGTTATCGCTGATCGGCTCCTCGGTGAGGATGGGGCGTTGACTGATGAGCACTGTGACTGTTCCTTCCCGCGACGACCGCTATATGACGTCGCGTGTTTGACGATCCCCGGTCCGCGGCCAGACCGAGATGGTGCCTACTTGGAGTACAGCTCGACGATGAGCTGTTCTTGGACAGGGGTGTCGATGACCGCTCGTTCAGGTAGCGAGTGAACGATGATCCGCATCTTGGAAGGAACTACTTCCAGCCAAGCCGGAACAGTGCGCTCGCCTACCTCGGCGTGGGCCACGACAAAAGGAGTCATTTCTCGGGACGAGGGCTTCACCTCGATGATGTCGTTTGGAGAGACGCGGAAGGACGGGATGTCGACCTTCTTCCCGTTCACCGTGAAGTGTCCGTGGTTCACCAACTGGCGTGCCATATCTCGAGACTTCGCGAAGCCAGCACGAAAAACAACGTTGTCGAGCCGTAATTCCAGGATCCGGAGCAAGTTGTCACCGGTCTTACCCGACTGACGGTTGGCCTCTACGAAGTAGTTACCGAATTGCTTCTCGAGAACCCCGTACATACGTACCGCCTTCTGCTTCTCCCGAAGTTGCAGCAGGTACTCGCTCTCCTTGGTACGTCCTCGCCCGTGCTGACCCGGAGGGTACGGGCGCTTCTCGAAGGGGCACTTCGGCGAGTCGCACTTGCTCCCCTTGAGGAACAGCTTCATCTTCTCTCGGCGGCAGCGCTTGCAGTCTGCGTCGGTGTATCGCGCCATAGCTCTTTCTTCTCCTTATTCCTGCACGCGATCAGACGCGGCGACGCTTCGGGGGGCGAGTTCCGTTGTGGGGCACAGGCGTAACGTCGGAGATAGAACCAACTTCCAGACCGGTCGCCTGCAGAGACCGGATCGCGGTCTCCCGACCGGAGCCGGGACCTTTGACGAACACATCAACTTTGCGCATTCCGTGTTCCATCGCGCGGCGGGCTGCAGACTCAGCTGCCAACTGCGCGGCGAACGGCGTGGACTTGCGGCTTCCCTTGAAGCCCACCTGTCCTGCCGACGCCCAGGCGATAACTGCGCCCGTGGGATCGGTGATCGAGATGATGGTGTTGTTGAACGTGCTCTTGATGTGCGCGTGGCCGTGGGCCACGTTCTTCTTTTCCTTCCGGCGCACCTTCTTGGCACCGGCAGTCTTGGGGGGCATGTCTATCTGCTTCCTTTAGCGTTCCGTGGACGGATGATCGAGCGACTGGCGTCCCAGCCAACTAGGCCTTCTTCTTGCCCGCGACGGTCTTTCGCGGCCCCTTGCGGGAACGGGCATTGGTGTGGGTGCGCTGACCACGGACCGGAAGGCCCTTACGGTGGCGAATGCCCTGGTAACAACCGATCTCGACCTTGCGTCGGATGTCCGCTGCCACCTCACGCCGAAGGTCGCCTTCGACTTTCAGGTTCGCTTCGATCCAGTCGCGTA
>JAACDH010000593.1 GCA_009936995.1 Rhodobacterales bacterium | reverse complement strand
TTTAGCTACCCCTTGGTGGTGCTGCTGGCTGTGTTGTTGCCGGGCGCGGTCGCTGCTCGCGTAGCGTCAGGCGGTGTGGGGACGCTCGCGATGCTCGACGCCGTGTTGTTTGGATTCGCGCTTCTGCCGTTCCTAATTTACTACGCGGTTGGAATCATTGGCTCCGGCGCCGAGCACATGGGGCGTCGCTTGTTGATGTTGCCTGTCGTCCTGGCCATTGGCCTTGGCATGTCCGCCTCACAGAGCCGTGCGGTGTGGGACGGCCTCGGGCAAAATGGCGGTGAGTTCGTGCGCACGCCAAAGTGGGGTGGTGGTGCTCCCCGTGGCTATCACCCATCAGGGCGCGGTCTCGTCGGTGTCGAGCTGTTGCTCACCGCGTGGCTGACTGGGGCGATGGTCTGGGCTGCCTACCAGGGACTGTGGGCCAGTGTTCCGTTTTTAGGGCTCTTCGCCGGAGGTTATGGCGCGGTGGGAATCTTCTCGCTTCTCAGCAAGATCGGTAACAACGCCAAACCGACACTGGGCAGCCAGGTCACCCACCAGAGCCACACGGGCTCCGACCAGGTCTCGGCTATTGGATCGTAGCCGAGCAAGACGCCGTAGCTGCCGATGAGTGGGATGGTCGCAATGGCCAGCCAGAAGCGTCCCGTCGCGAGGGCGGGCATCAGCACCCAGAGTCCGTACCAAGGGTGGGCCGTCGGCGTGATCGCCATGAACGCTAGGCCGACGCGAAGTAGGAGCTGAGCCGGCGGTAATCGACTCCAAAGGCCGTGAGCGATGGCGCCAAGGCCGAGGATGGCTAGCACTGGCCGGGTAAGCTCGCCTAGGCTGGGAGCGAGCCACGGATAGAGGAGGCCGTTGAAAGACCAATGCCGAGTATAGCTTTCCAGTCCAGAGAAGAGCGTACTGCCGCCGTCGAGAATCGGTATTGCGAGCGCCAGGAACACGATGGCTGTGGTCAGCGTCGCCATCATCGTGCGTTTCCCGTGGAGCCGGCCCACCAGCGCGGGAAGGACCATGAAAGGCAGCAGTTTGATGGCGCCACCCGCCGCGAAAGCGGACCAGCTGAGGGCAGTTCGGTCAGTGTGCCAAGCCCAAATTGCTAGTGCGGCGGCGCAAATAGCTGGTCCCTCGATGTGGGCGGAACCCGCGAGTTCGATGACGGGAAGGGGATGGAGTGCGTAAAGAAGCGCAGGCCAATGCTGCTGAATCGTACGTTGCCCTACGTGCCACAGCGCCGTCACAGTCAGCAGGTCGAGGGCGGCGGTCATGACCTGGGCGGCCAACGGAGTCCCGGCGACGGCGAGGACTCTAAACCACCAGAGCGCCAAGGGCGGGTAGATGGACGAGATGTCGGGGTGGTTGACCCGATCACGGAGCGCGTCGTCGAGGCCCATGACGCTCTCGGGCGCCTGCAGGAATGGATTGCCGCCGTGGTTGAGGAGCGTACCTTCCCAAAGGTATCGCCAGGCGTCGTCGGAGAGCAGCCAAGGTGTTCCTATCTGCGTTCCTCGCAGAAGGAGAGCTAAGGCGATCACTGCGAACAGCGACACGCTTCTGTCTCGGGCCCAAATCACCAACACGGATGCGAATCCGCCCCACAGCCAAGCCAACGGGACCACGTTTGCGGCCGCCCCGCGCCCCTCTGCTCCTAGAAGCACTCCCCGCACCCCTAAAGCCGCAAAGAAGACACACAACACCAATGTCCACCAAATAACACTGGTACGGACTTCTTTATCTAGAACTTCTTGTTGTGCTTTCACGGTGCTGAGCCAAGATTGCGTGACAGGGCATTGACACGCCGTAGGATGAGTCATACTCGCTTAGAGCGACTAGTTCGCCGGAGGAGAGACATGGGTTTCGCATTTAGCATTCGGGCCGTATCCGTATTGGTATTCCTTGGCCTGGTGGTCACGGGGTGCAAGAAGAAGGTTGAGCCTCCGCCACCGCCTCCGCCCCAACCGGTTCAGGTGCGCCTGCAGGTCACCTCCATCTCGCCGGGCGTCATCGCGCCCAACACGCCCGCGGCCGCAAAAGTGTATGGGTCGGCGTTCGAGGCCGGTGCCACGGTGAACTTCGTAGAAGGCGGTGCCGGTAACGAGGTCCAAGCGCTAGATGGAAACACCCTTTCTGTGCGGATTCCGGGTTTAGCCGTGGGTACGTATGACGTTGAGATCACCAACCCTGGGGGCGAGACCTCTACGCTTCGCCAAGGACTCACGGTCAAGGTGCTCGAGCTGTCTTGCAAGTCCGCCACGGTGAACTTTGCGTACGATCAAGCCGGGCTCACCAGCGCCGCCAAGTCCACGCTTTCGAGCCACGGTAGCTGCTACCAGTCGGAGGCCGGAAATATTCGAATCGAAGGGCACGCTGACGAGCGTGGCACCGTCGACTACAACCTGGCCCTGGGTCAGCGACGAGCCGACAGCGTCAAGCGCTCGCTTACGGGTTCTGGCGTTAGCGGAAGCAAAATATCCACCGTCTCACTGGGTGAAG
>JAACDH010000592.1 GCA_009936995.1 Rhodobacterales bacterium | reverse complement strand
CAAACCGCGACCCTACCAAGAGTAGCCAAGAGCCTTATCAAGGTCTTGGAACAGCCAAGGGCAGGGCACTCCAGCGCACGAACTCGCAAGTTCGCACTTCTCAGCCCAAAACCAGCCATGTCACGAAAGGGACCCTACTCTCGCGGGAGAAAGCCAGCGATCGACAATTGGAAGTTGATCGCCGCTCATTGGGCCGTGATTTGGCAAGTCAGGACGAAGCCCTGGCGTACTCTGCAAGTATTACGACAACGATGGATGAGATGGATCCCTCAAGGGCTGAGGTCGAGTTAGCTACTGACCAAACACAGTTCCGATATCTTCGTGCCCTCGAAGAAACCATCAGTAATATTGAGTTTAGCGCGTATTTGGCCATGCGCGGAGAAGAGTCAACATTTGAGCATCAGCCGTTTGAGGATCGCTCACCCCATGACAGAGATATCCAAAATCCAGTCGAACGGGGGGAGAAGAGCACGACCTCGGCGGCCGACACTGCCTCAAAGCGCCAACGACGAGCTCTGGCACTTTTCGTTCAAAAGGTCAAACTAAAGAACAAGAGGAAGGCAGTGGCGGCTCGGGACAAAATAGCCCGGGACGCTAGATCAAGATCAGCATGGGAGCGCTGGGAAGCATGGAACGCTGGGACAGAACCAGCGGGACCGGAAGAAGGGGGATCCCCTGAACCGGAAGCGGCCGAAGGAGCTAATCTAGCTGGCGCGTGCTTTGGAGTTCAACCGGATCTCATGGATTTACCATCTTGGCTCGAGCGCCATGATAACCTGAGTTCTAACTTTTTGGGTGCGGGGTACCAGGCGACCATCTCATCGTACCTCGCGTCGGGAGCCCGACAAGCTCACGAGGACGAGATCGCCAAATGCCGCAACCTCACCCACAAGCAGCGACGAGAACTTGAGCGTACTCGCCGCGATCTGCAAGCTGAAGAAGATGATGAAGACTTGTACATGACGTTCAACGCTTTCGACGTCAACAAGGCCAAGGCCAACATGCAGACACTGCAACGACTTTCGGCAACCAAGGAGGGCATCCCAGAGGACAAGATGAAGACGTTGGGCAGCAGCTTGCCCAGGTCCAAGATCGTCTCCAAGGACTACTTCACCATCGTGGACTCTGGAACCACCATCTCCATCACGCCGGACGAGGCCGAGCTCGACAACATGAACGACTTGGACTACGTCAAGATCATGGGCTTCAACGGCTCTACGACACGCTCTCGCGGGAGCGGCAACATCTTCGGCTTCGCTCGCTCTGCAGAAGGACGACGAGTAGTGCCACTTCGCATCCCCAACGCCCACCACGTCCCAACGGCCCCTGAGAGGCTGATGTCGGTGAGCGCAATGGTTTTGCAAGGGTACTCCTTCCATTTCGCGGGAGAACGTTCTTACGTCGTCACTCCAGGAGGAGATGAACTGGATCTTCTGCAACGGTCAGGAATGTACTGGCTGAAGTGGCGTCGGGCAATCAGCCCGATGTCCGAGAGGCTCTCACGAGAGCCCTCCCCACGTGATGGGATCCATCATGATCGTCGAAGTGCCCAACCAAAGGGCACCGCGCGACGCCCGAGCTCCGAGGAGCTCCCACGAGGACTAGAGCCTGCGGACGACGCTGCCTACCTCGTGACTACAGACTTGCCGGACAAGGCCGACATGCACTCCGCCATGACCTTACAAAGGTGCACCGAGGCGAAGTGCGAGTGCTGCAACTTAGGGCGCGTGCGTGGCAACGCCGTGCCGCTCGAGCTGCTCCATCGACGACTCGCTCACTGCAATGGCGAGTCCCTCAAGAAGATGGTCAAGCACCGCGCCATCGACCTCACGCTCACCGACCGTGAGCTGCCCACCTGCGACGTGTGCAGGACGGCCAAGGCGACACGGCGACATGTGGCGGACGAACGCGAGGATCTCGCGGATCAGACGAAGCCCTTCCAGCGGGTGTGGACGGACCTGAAGGGCAAGGTCTCCAAGGACTTCTTCGGAAACCAGCACATCGTCACCTTCACGTGCGAAGTCAGCCGGTGGTCCTGTGTCTACTTCATCAAGCGGAAGAGCGCCGCCAAGAAAGCCTACGTCGAGTTCCTTCAATGGGTGTCTCTACGGGGCTACAAGGTCGAGCTGCTCAACTCGGACGGCGGGGGGGAGTACACGGCGTCGGAGAACGCCAAGGTGATCAGCGAGTTTCAAGAAATCTCGCTCAAGAACGGCGTCACGCAGAACTTCACCGCCCCGTACACGCCCGAGATGAACGGCATCTCCGAGCGTTTGAACCGCACCATCGTCGAGAACACGCGGGCAGTGCTCATCGAGGCCGGCCTCTCGCGAGAGTTCTGGTCGCTGGCGGCGCGTCACGTCGTCTACCTCCGCAACCGGCTGTGGCACTCGAAGTTGCAGACGTCGGTCGATGTCGGCGCGAGCCCTTTCCAGATCGTCTACGGCAAGGCCCCAAAGCTTGCAAACGCGCGAGTATGGGGCTGCGACGCGTGGAAGCTCGACCACATGCATAAGTCGGGCAGTTTCGAGCGCAAGGCCAAGAAGATGATTTTCGT
>JAACDH010000096.1 GCA_009936995.1 Rhodobacterales bacterium | reverse complement strand
CTGGCATCTGGAACGTCGGCTACAGCGGCTTTCTAGAGATCGGAAGCTCTTTGGTACACCCCGCCATCAACGGCCGCACCGTCACCTACGAGATGACGGCGCACGATCCTGGTGGTTTTAAGGGCTTGGTGGTGCTTCGGATGAACAAGGACTGGAGCTCCTTCCGGGTGCGGGAATTTCGCTTCAAAGAGTACTATGATCCGCAGATGCCCCAGAAGCTGGAGCTGTACTTCGACAAGGTGCAGTCACCGTGAATCGAGCTTGGGTACTGGTCTTCTTGGCTAGCTGTGAGTGTGGCGCAGATACTCCGATTCCACGGCCGCCCGCCCACTTTGGAGGTATGAGTGGTCTGGTCGCCATGGCGGTCTTGCCCGACCTCGAAGCGGCTAAGCTTGCCGCGCGTCAGCTGGTCGACGAGACGGTAGCGCTTGATGTCGACGGTGGTGGTGCTGAAAAAGTTGGAGGTGGGCTCGGATTTATCCAGATTGCCGAGGACCCTTTCGAGGTCGTGGATGGCCTGGCCAGTGCCGCGCTCGGATGCGGCGCGTGTCATCGAGCGGCGCATGTGGATGCGCCTGAGGTTGATTCTTGGAGCCATCACAGTGCGGGCCGCCGTTTGATCGACGATGCGGTTTGGGCTCGCCCCCCACAGTCGCCGTCCGCGGAAGGACTGCTCGCCGAAGTCGCTGAGGCTTGGGCCTCAGCGACGCCTGCGACCGACACCGATGCCGTAGATCTCGACCAGCAACGACTGACCCTGGCTCTGGGTGCTTGCGTCCGTTGTCATCAATCGCGGTAGGCGAGGGTGCGTCCGACCTCATCCCAATGGGCGATGGATTGGCCGTCGAGCTCGACGACAGGCGCTAGGTCGCGGGTGGTGCTGGCGATGTACAGGCCGTCCCAGGGGCCGTCCGCTAGCGCGCCTTGACGGTTCACGGGGATGCCCAGCTGCTGGGCTCGTTCGAGGACCTCGACGCAGGTGGTGCTCTCTAAAACGCGACCGTCGTGAGGCGCCGTCCACAGGGCTCCGTCGACCACCGCAAAGATCGATGACGCCGTGCCCTCGGTGAATCGGCCTTGGTCATCGACCAGCAGCACTTCGTCGACGCCACTTCTCCGTACCGCTGCCACCCAGGGCGCCCGACTGCTGTGCTTGACCGAGCCACCCAGGTATGGCTCGTCTCGCCAGATCCCACGGGCCGCTCGGACCGGCTGACCGAATCGTGCGCGGTCGAACGTTTGGCCGACCACCACTCGAAACCCACTGCCGGACAGGGTGATCCGAATGCGAGCCGCTCCTAATTTTTGAGCGACCTCCAGCACCTCGGCCGAGATATGCGATTCGTCTTGCATCTCGATGGTGGCGGTCTGACAAGACCGCTTCAGGCGAGCCAGATGCTGGGGCAGCCTTCGTGGGGTGCCGCTGTCATCGCTTCGCAACGTCTCGAACACCGACCAACCGATGGTGACGGCGGGGTCGGTGACGGGGATTTGAGCCTGCTCCAGTGGCATCGCGACGCCGTTGACCATGGCCCAAGATGAGATGGACACTACGCCTGTGCGGGAGTGGCCAAGGTTTGAGCGGTGACCGCGGTGAGGGCCTCGTTCTGAACAACGCGGGTGAAGCACTCACGGAGCACGTCAATGATCAGTTCGAGTTCGGCACTGGTGACGTCGAATCGTGGCGTAAAGCGAATGGCATTCTCGCCGCCGTGGATGACGCCCAAGCCGTGGCGTCGACACCAAGTTTCCAGGCCGTCGAAGCCCACAACCATAGCTCGTTTGGGGTCGATCTCGCAGCACAGCAGCAGGCCAGTACCGCGGACCAAAGTGATCAGGCCAGGGAACTCGTGTTGCATCGCCGTGATCCGCTCAACCAACTCGTCGCCGCGGTCGCGGATATTCTGGCGGGTGTCGTCGGTGAGGTGGTCGAGGACCGCACAGGCCACTTCGAGGGCACGTGGATTGGTGGTCATGGTGTTGCCGTACACGCCGCGCGCATACAGGTGCGACGTGCGGCTGTTCATCGCGAGGACCGAGAGGGGATACTGACCGGCGTTGAGCGCCTTGGAGTACGTCTCCATGTCCGGTGCTTCGGCGGAGGCAAAGCCAGGGTAGTCGACGATGGACAGGTAGCCCGTGCCGCGAAGACCGGCTTGAATGCTGTCGACCATCAACAAGCTGCCCGACTGATGGGTGAGGGAACGGGCGAGATCGTAGAATTCCCGGGTGATGGACTCACCGGGGTTGCCTTCGCCCATGACGGGCTCCATGAACATACACTCGATGAAAACGCCGTCGGCTTCTGCCTGGGCGAAGACGGCCTTGAGCTGGTCGCGGTTGTTGGCTTCGCAGAGCAGCAGGTTGTCGCGGTCCATGAAGCTGTTCAGGTGCTTGCGGTAGCTGGGCAAGGAGCTGTCGCTGATCTGCGCGGGGCGATCAGTGCGGCCGTGGAAGGCGCCCTTGAGGGCCAAGAATTTCACGGTCTTACCGTAGTGGTCGGCACCCTTGGCGGTCTGCTTGGCGGCGTGAATGTCGCTAATGCGGCAGGCTACGGTGACCGACTCCGAGCCGCTGTTCATACAGATGAAGCGGTCGAAGGGGCAGCCGGTCTCGCGTGTTTGGCCAATCTCGGCGCGGAGGCGTCGACCGAAGCGCTTGTGGCTGATGCTGGGCGTCATCACGTTGGCCATGACCCAAGGGCTGACCATTGCGTCGAGAATGGGCGGGGGACCGTGACCCATGCCGAGCATTCCGTAGCCGCCGTTATCGTGGAGGACAGCTCCATGGGATGTGATGATCCAAGCGCCGCGACCCACGAGGGCCACGTAGGGATTGACAGCCTCGGCGCCGTAGAAGTTCACGAAATCGGATTGCAGCTCGCGGGCCAGCTCGACCTCGCCACCCGCCAGCAGGGCTCCCCACTCGCCTCGGAGGGATGTGTGTCGCGTGTGGGCTTCGTCGATGGCCTGCGTCAGCGCTGGGTCGGTGTCTAAGAAGCTCTGGATCTGCGGGTCGGTGAGACCTACGGTGAGGCGCTCGCCGCCAAAATCACGCAGCGCTATAATCTGGTCCATTGCATTCATCGGTCACTCCTTGATGGACGGCCCCAACCGTCTATCCTTGGCCCCGTGGACGTGTTTGTCAGTGCACGGGGTGTGCGTCCCCTGGTCGTAACCAAACCCTGTGGTTTCGGCCATGGTTGGGCAAATGAACCACCAATGTCTATTCTGACGCTGACAACGGAACCCAACCGGCTTAAATACGTTCCCTTACAATGAGGGTCCCATGGCCACGTACGCAGGCATCGATTTCTACAACACTGATGACATGCTCACCGAGGAGGAGCGCAGCGTCCGCGACACCGTTCGCGGCTGGGTTGATGAGCGCGTTCTTCCGATCATTGAAGGGCACTCCACGGCGGGAACGTTCCCCATGGAGCTCTGCAAAGAGATGGGCGAGATGGGCTTCCTCGGTGCAAACCTCGAAGGATATGGCTGTCCTGGACTAAACAATGTCTGTTATGGACTCATCTGCCAAGAGCTCGAGCGCGGCGACAGCGCCGTCCGCTCTTTCGCTAGCGTGCAGGGCTCCCTAGTCATGTTCCCCATCCACGCCTATGGCAGCGAGGATCAGAAAAACAAGTGGTTGCCCAAGCTGGCTGCGGGCGAGGCCATCGGCTGCTTCGGTCTCACGGAGCCGGATCACGGCTCCGACCCCGGCGGGATGGTCACTAAGGCTGTCGACATGGGCGATCACTACCTGCTCAACGGCGCCAAGATGTGGATTACCAACGGCACCCTGGCCGACGTGGCCGTGGTCTGGGCCAAGCTGGACGGCGTGGTTCGCGGCTTCCTCGTCGAGAAGGGCATGGAGGGCTTCACCGCGCCCGAGATGATGGGCAAGCACAGTCTTCGGGCCAGCGTCACCAGCGAACTGGTGTTCGATGACGTCAAGCTCCCCAAAGGCAACATTCTCCCGGGTGTTCAGGGCCTGAAGGGACCACTGTCCTGCCTGAACAATGCGCGCTACGGCATCTCTTGGGGCGCGCTCGGCGCGGCCATGGGCTGCTTCGACGCTACGGTGAACTACACCACCACTCGCATCCAGTTCGGCAAGCCCATCGCCAGCTTCCAGCTGATTCAGAACAAGCTCGCTTGGATGCTTCGCGAGATCACCAAGGGCCAGCTCCTGGTGCTCCGCCTCGCCCATCTTAAGGACGAGGGCAAATTGATTCACCAACAGGTCAGCCTGGCCAAGATGAACAACTGCGATATCGCCATCCAGATTGCGCGCACGGCCCGCGATATGCATGGTGCGAACGGTATTCTTAACGAGTACCCGATCATGCGTCACATGGCGAACCTCGAGTCGGTCATCACCTACGAAGGCACGCACGACATCCACAACCTGGTGCTCGGTCGCTGGATTACGGGTATCAGCGCCTTCGAGTAGGGCGTTAGGCCGCGTTCAAGACGGCTGTGGTCCGATCGCCGGTGATTGTGGAACGTTTCCTACGTGCGGATTGGATCGTGGGTCTGGCCTCTTCATGGCGGACGGGACCTGTCGCTAGGTACGGTTCTGCCCGCGTGACCTGTGTCAGAAAGCCCACGTGTTGGCCTCGAAGTGGCCACTGATCTGAGCGCCCGGTGTGTCCTCGGCTTGGTCAAACGTCAGCTGGCCCTCGAGTAGGTAGCCCACGCTGACGGGCTCGATCATTGTGGTCAGATCCATCCAGTTGAGGACGCCAAGGGTCTCGCTGAACAAATCAAGCGGGATCACAGTGTTCGGCGCCATATCGTCTGTTGAGAACACAGCGATCGGTTGCCAGAGGGTGGCCTCATCCAGCACTAAGGCGGCCACCACGCCCTGTCCGGGGCCAATGGTTCCGGCGATCGCACCGCCCATCATCGTGGGAAAGGGGATGCCTTCCCAGGTGAGGTCGACGGAGCAGCTTCCCTCTCCAAAGGGATCGGGGACTTCGAGGGTCTCCCAGGTGGTGTCGAAGGTCATTGACAGGGGGCCTTGAAGAACCAAGCAGGGGGATGGGCGAGGGCCATACGCCCAAACCTCTGGGCCCGAGGCGGTGGCGTCGACGATGGCGTCTCGGCGGTCGCGGATGAAGATGCGAAGACCCTCTTGGGCCTCTCCTGCGTAGTCGGGTTCGAGGGCGTAGGGTTTGACCAACGCCGACATTCGGTCCACTTCAGCCAACAGTTGGTCTTCGTCCCAGGCGGTATCGAGTAGCTGATGCAGGCGTTCGACGTAGGCCTCGGTCATATTGGGGTGGTTGTAGATCCGCTGGGCGAGCAGGCTTTGCGCGACCACTGAGGTAGGGCCTTCACCGAATGGGTTGACCTCGCCCATAATGCCGTCGATGCCCCACGGCATCATCCGGACCTTGCCGTCAGAGGGGTCGACGTAGGCGAAGAAGTTGTTGGTATTCCCGGCGTAGCCATCCCAATGTCCGACCAGTACTTCGGTGGCGTAGAAAGTGAGGAAGTCGTCGATGTCGAGGATAGGTTCGAGGGC
This sequence comes from Rhodobacterales bacterium, assembly GCA_009936995.1. GTDB lineage: Bacteria > Myxococcota_A > UBA796 > UBA796 > JAACDH01. The sequence continues at coordinate 4,741 of JAACDH010000096.1, read as the reverse complement.
GGCAAGGAGGGCATCGTCTTCGAACTCGAGGGCGGCGACGAGCGGCAAGAGCGGCGCTTTGGTGACGTCGGTGCTGTCGGTCTTGGCGTCGAGGGTGCCTAACCATTCGGTGCGGAAGTCCGAGAGCGTACCTTCGTATAGATGACCGTCGTCGCTACTGTAGTGCTGACGGAGGAAGTCGCGTTTGACCGCCTCGATATGGGAGTAGATGCCCAGATCTTCGCCGTTGACGGTGACGTGAGCGAAATTGCAGCGAGGGGAGGGTATGCCGGCGTCGCGGAACACTTGGTAGCCCAGACACTGGCGGATAATTGCCGGGTCTTGAACGTTATTATTAAGGGTAAAACGTGTCATCCCGGACAGGTTCCCATCGTCGATGTACTCGTCGAACTTGATCTTCAGGCCTGGCTTGTCGTACGAGAGCGACCCGATGAAACCCTTCTTGCGTACGCCCACGTTGTCGACCGTTTGGCCGTCGATGGTGACGGACGCCTCTAAGTAGGTGTAGGGGCTAGGGGCCGGGTGCGCCAAACAGTCGCCGCCAAGCACGTCTAAGATGTCACGGGTTTGAAGGCGTAGAAGCTCGAAATCTACTGTGCTCATTTGGATGTCGACTTCGACGATATGGTCCGCTGCGTAGTAGGGCGCGTCGGCTCGCGGCGCCTCTGGGTCGGTGGTGGTCGTGGTGCTGGTGTCGTCCGGGGATTTGCAGCCGGCGGCGAGGGCGAGCAGCATGACAGGCAGGGTGTAGCGCATAGGGCCTCCGCTTTTAGTGTGACCTGAATTGGCTGAATTAGAAAAAGAATGGCGACGAAATCTCCCTCGTGCGATCCTATGGACCCCGACGCTGCCGCGCGTTCGCGCAACCCCTGGCGTCCAATCTGCCTCTGGAGATCCCATGCGATCTGGCCTCGAAGTCCTGCTCGACGATCGTCTCGACCTGCTGCACGGCAAGCGCGTCGCCCTCTGCTGCAACCACACCGCGATTGATCGGCAACTCCACCACGCCATCGACCGTCTACTGGCCGCGGGTGTGAACCTCGTGCGCTTGTTCGGTCCCGAGCACGGTGTTCGGGCAACGGCCCAAGACATGGAAGAAGTGGGTGAGACGAAGGATCCCGTGACCGGCGTGCCCACCGTCTCTTTGTATGGCGATGACGCGGCCTCACTGCACCCATCGCCCGAGACCCTCGTCGACGTCGATGTGCTGCTGTTCGACATCCAAGACATCGGCACCCGCTTCTATACCTACCAAGCGACCCTGGGTTTCTTGATGCAGGTCGCGGGGCCTTTGGGCGTCAAGGTGATCGTGCTTGACCGCCCGAATCCCATCAACGGCGTCTCGGTCGAGGGAAACATCGTGCACGAGGGCTTCGAGAGCTTCGTGGGTGCCTTCCCGATCGCCATCCGCCACGCCATGACGGTGGGCGAACTCTCCACCTACTTCCAGCGGTACTGCGGCGTGGTCTGCGAAGTCGAGGTCATCGCTTGCGAGGGGTGGCGCCGGGAACAGTGGTTCGATCAGACGGACCTTCCCTGGGTCTACCCGTCTCCGAACATGCCTACCCTCGAGACGGCGACGGTCTATCCGGGCATGTGCTTGGTGGAGGCCACGCAACTCTCTGAGGGGCGTGGCACCACGCGGCCGTTCAACCTGTTTGGCGCCCCACACCTCGATCCACAGCAGCTGGTAAAGCTGGCTCAAGACGGTGCGACCAAGGCCGGGCTAGAGGGGGTGGCCTTCCGTCCGGCTGCGTTTAACCCCGGCTTCCAGAAGCACACCGGCGCATCCTGCACGGGGCTCGAAGTACACCTCACGGACCGTAATCGTCTCAACGCCACGCTGTTGGGCATGGTGGTTGTCGAGGCTGCCTGGCGCGCCGACCCCGAACAATTTGCCTGGCGCACCGAGCCCTACGAGTTCATCGACGACGTGCCGGCCATCGACCTACTCTGCGGCGACACCCTGTACCGCGAGTGCCTCGAGAACGGGGGCGATCTGCGCGACGTACTCACCGCCTGGGAACCCGACCGTCAGGGCTTTATTGAGCGTCGCGCTACCTGCCTGATCTACGAGTAGAAGCCTACTCTTCTGGGGTCTCCCAAGACTCGTAGGGCAGCACAACCGGTTGCATGTCCGGTGGGTCTTGGATGGGCCAGTAGTCTCCCCAAAGAGACTTTCCGCCGTCAACAGCCCAGGTTTGGCCGGTGACGTAGGCGCCAGCGGGTCCCGATAAGAACACGGCAGCCCAAGCGACCTCTTCGCAGGTGGCCAGGCGCTTCATCGGCACGATGGACTTCATCTTCTCGACCAATCCGAGGCCCTTGGGGTAGTTCCGCAGGCCGCTGCTGGCCACGTATCCGGGGGCGATGCAGTTGACGCGGATACCCCGTGGTGACCACTCTACGGCCAAGGTTCGGGTCATCGCTTCGACGCCTGCGCGGGCGGCTACCGAGTGCGCCATGCCCGCAAATGCGCCGGTGGTGAGCATGGGGATGTTGAGGATGCTGCCGCCGTTGTTCAGCATCCACTGGTCGGCCACGGCCCGGGTGAGGGTCCACGTTCCGGTGAGGTTGGTTGCGACCACGGCATCCCACCCGTTGGGAGTGATCATTTCGGCGGGCGCGAAGAACTGACCGCCGGCGTTGTTCACCAGGATGTCGATGCGACCGTGCCTCTCAAGGATCCGAGTGACGCAGGTGCCGATGCTGTCTCGATCTCGGAGGTTGAGCAGCTCGCCGAAGACCTCTCGACCTGTCTCGGCCGAGAGCCCCTTCGCAGCGGGCTCGATCTTCTCGATCTTGCGAGAGGCGATAACCACCGTGGCTCCCAGTTGAGCGAGCTCGCGGGCGATGGCTGCGCCGATGCCGGTGCCTCCTCCGGTGACCAGGGCCACTTTGCCGAGGAGAAGGTCGTCTCGAAAGATAGTGCTGTGCATGGAGAGCTCCGTCGGCGTGGTGTCAGTGGAGCAGGTTGTACCAGATCTGGTCTACACCCTTTCCAAGTTGAGGGGGTTCAGTAGGACCGGTGCCACTTCGGTGCTACCCGTGCCGGCGCCGATGACCGCGCAACCCATGCGCTGGACTGGCTCTAAATGCACCGCGAATTTGCTCTGGGCTCATCACGACCGCCTCGTGCACTTCCACCGAGGAGGTTCGGTGGTGTACACCAATGGCAGTGAGTTTTTTCATAGCGGGCGGGCCAGGAGACTCTTAGTGTCGTCTCCGTTCGGGATTCGACTCGATTCGCTTGAGCAAGATCCTCAGAAACCTATCTCCATAGCAGAGCATTCATGGCAAACCCAGAACACATTCCGGATATGGATGCATTGGATAACGCTTCGGTGCTCCTGTACCGAACCGGGCTCGCCATCGCCGCCTTGTCGTTGATCGGCGCTTCGGTCACCCTGGTCATTGCGCCTGAGTATGCGCCACTCTGTTGGGTAGCGGTGACCGCGGGAGCGGGGCTTTCGGTGGCGAATATGCACCTGTACGCCAAGCTGATTCGGTGGTTCATTGGTGCCGCCGCCTGGACTGGGGTGGTGCTGATGTTGTTGGCGGCGCAGCAACAGCCCGCTGCCGAGCGATGGATCGGATTCGCGGGACTGGGCTTCGTGTTCGTGGCGTTGTCGGCCTTCGCGCTGAAGGAGCAGTTCTGTTTTCGCATCCCACTGTTGAGGGCGGTGCCCGTTTTCCTGGCCTGCTCGCTGCTCCCGTTGGTGCTCGAACACGGTATCTTGGCGGCGCCGTTGTTGGCCTTGGCGGGTGTTGTCCTTTCCGTTCTGGCCTATCAAAAAACGAGGATGCCACTTCATTTTGATATAGGTGACAAGTCGGCGTACCAGACCTAGGTCTCCGTTGCCTCCGCCGACGTTGGATTTGTGTATCCGCGGGGGTGGTTGCCGCGTAAGGCAGCAACCGGTACCCTTGGTGCCGCTCCCCTCGAGGCCTACATGACCCGCTCGCTGCTCACCGCTGCCTTCCTCTGCACCCTGCCCTCTTTGGCCATGGCCCAAGACGACGACTTGCCGGGCGACGCGCTGCCCGAGACCGAGAGTGTCGCCGACGACTCAGTGGCGCCGCCTCCCATCGAAGAGGCCGATCTACTCGACGTGGGCGATGAACCCGAGGATCTCGATTTTGAGGACGATGAGGACGACAGCGGCGATCTGCTGGAAGACGGCGCCAACGGTTCGCAGGCTCGAGCTGAGGGTGAAGACACAGATGAGCTGTACCGCGAACAGCAGAACCAACTCATCGAGTCCTCTCCAGAGGACGTCCTCACCGCTTGGGAAGCCTACCTGCAGACCTACCCCAACTCCCTGTATCAGAGTCTGATCGCCAAACATATCGGCGAGGCCGAGTCCGAGATGTACGGCGAGGGCATCTCTCAGGGAAGCGAGCAAAAGGTCGATATGCGCGGCCTTAGGGTGCCCGAAACTGCGATGGGCGAGAATCTAAACCCCGCTACGCGCGTAAAATTCGGCTTCGATTGGGGGCTACCTGAATACATCAACCTGATAGGGGACTTCGAGTACGCCCTGGCGCCCCAGCTCTCGGTGCACGCGGCCATGCGGAAGCGCTACACGGGTTGGTCCGCCGAGGCCGGTGCCCGCTACGCCTTCGTGAAGAGCGAGTCTGCGGGCCTGCTCATCACCGGAATCGGCGACATGCGCCTCAATGTCGAGCCCGGCTATCTGGGTTTTCGCCCCCAAGTGGGCGTGGCCAAAGAGCTCTTCGG
>JAACDH010000591.1 GCA_009936995.1 Rhodobacterales bacterium | reverse complement strand
GCGAGGGTCATTCATCGAAGCAGGAATCAGGATGGAGCAGGCGGCATTGACATCGCTCCTCGCAGGGCTCGATTTCACGCCGGCTAAGCGTTCGGCATCTACTTTTGCGGGTGCGGATATAATCAGGAGTGGATCCGCGGGTCCCGGGCCATTATCGTCGCTCCTCAACACCGCTTGCCGTCGAGGTAGGTGTGCTGTGGAGGCACGAATGAACGTAGTGGACCGCCGGACCTATGAGGGACCTAACCTCTATGCGAATTTCCCCGTTATTCGGCTCACCCTCGATCTAGGCCCCCTCGAACAGCGGCCCTCTGCCAGCATCGATGGGTTTGTGGACAAGCTCTTGTCGCTGGTCCCCTCGTTGGGTGAACATGGCTGCTCTTACGGTGAACCCGGCGGTTTCGTCCGACGTATGCGCGAAGATGGTGGCACCTGGATGGGCCACATCCTCGAGCATGTGGCCATCGAACTGCAGAACTTGGCGGGCGCCGAGGTCACCTTTGGTAAGACCCGGGGCACTGGAAAAGACGGCGAATACCACGTGGTTTTCGAGTACGAAGAGTCCAGTGTCGGCGAAAATGCGGGTCGTTTGGCCCTGGAATTGCTCCACCAGTTGATCCCCACCGAGCTGGCGCCAGACGTAGAACTTGCGAGCGATTGGGATTTTGAGGCGGAGCTCGAAGAGCTGATCCGCGGCGCGCAGCGAAGGGCCATAGGACCGTCAACGGGTTCTCTCGTCCGCGCGGCCAAGGCCCGGGATATTCCCTGGCTTCGTCTGAACGAGTACAGCTTGGTTCAGTTTGGTCATGGCGTGCATCAGAAGAAGATTCAGGCCACCGTCACCAGCGAGACCCGTCACATCGCGGTCGAGATCGCCAGCGACAAGGAAGAGACCAATAAGATCCTCGCCGATCTGGGCCTTCCGGTGCCGCGTCAGTACCAAGTGTACCGCGACCACCGAGCGGTTCGCGCTGCCCATCGCATTGGATTTCCAGTGGTGGTCAAGCCGCTGAACGCCAACCACGGTCGCGGTGTCAGCATCGGTCTCACCACCGATGATCAAGTAAAGACGGCCTTCGCCAAGGCGCGTAAGCATGCTCGCTGCGTGCTAGTCGAGTCGTTCATTCCCGGCTTTGATCATCGCCTGCTGGTGGTCGATGGCGAGCTGGTTGCTGCGGCCAAGCGTGTTCCCGGTCATGTCATCGGTGACGGCAGCCGAACGATCAGCCAGTTGGTGGACATCGTGAACTCCGACCCCCGTCGCGGTATCGGGCATGAAAAAGTGCTTACCCGAATCGATTTGGACGACGAATCTGAGCGTTTGATGGGCAAGAAGGGCTACACGGCCGAGACTGTCCTGGCTGATGGCGAGACCTTCTACCTCCGGGGTACAGCCAACCTCTCTACCGGCGGCACCGCCATCGACGTCACGGACGCGATTCACCCCGACAACCGCGAGATGGCGGTTCGGGCAGCTGCAGCCATTGGCCTCGACGTGTGTGGCGTGGACTTCCTATCATCCGATATCACGCGTTCCTACCGAGACATCGACGGTGGTATCTGCGAAGTGAATGCAGCTCCGGGCTTCCGGATGCACGTATCACCCAGTGAAGGTACGCCCCGTGACGTGGCCAGCAAGGTCATCAATATGCTGTTTCCGGCGGGCACTCCCACGCGGATTCCCATCGCCAGTATCACCGGTACCAACGGCAAGACGACGGCCACGCGCATGCTGGCGCACATCCACAAGATGGCCGGCGAGACGGTCGGTATGACCACCACCGATGGCGTGTATATCGACGGCCAGCGAACGGTTGTGGGCGATATGACCGGCCCAGCTTCTGCCCGAATGGTCCTTCGCGACCCCAAAGTCAGCGTCGCGGTGCTCGAGACAGCCCGCGGTGGACTGCTACGCGCCGGCCTGGGATACAACCGTCCCGACGTCGCCTGTTGCTTGAATGTTAGCGCCGACCACCTGGGTCTGCGCGGCATCGACACCCTCGATCAGCTCGCCGAAGTGAAGCGAATTCCGGTCGAAGTGGCCACCGACACCGCTGTGCTCAACGCCGACGACGAGCGCTGCTTGCTGATGGCGTCCCACTGCAAGGCCAAACACATCTGCTACGTCACGACAGACTCTCAACACGCGCTGGTTAAGGAGCACATCCGTGCTGGTGGCCGGGCCGTGGTCCTCGAGGCGGGCATGAATGGCGACATGATTGCGCTCTACGACAACGGCTCCCACCTGCCCCTGTTGTGGACGCACTTGGTGCCCGCCACCCTTGACGGCAAGGCCATGCACAATGTGCAGAACGCCATGTTCGCGGCCGCGATGGCCTACGCCATGGGCGTCAAGCTCGACGACATCCGGGAGGGACTCCGCACCTTCGACACCAGCTTCTTCCAGGCACCAGGCCGGATGAACATTCACGACGCCCATGGTTTCCGGGTCATCGTGGACTACGGCCACAACCCTGCCGCCGTCGAGGCCATGTGTACCTTGGTCGACCGCTTGGCCTCCGAGCACGCCGGCAAGAAGGTTGTGGTGCTGGCCATGCCCGGCGATCGACGCGACGAAGACATTTTGGCCGTCGCTCGGCGCGCCGCCAAGAGCTTCGACCACTTCATCTGTCGACGCGACGACGGTCGACGGGGCCGCGGCGAAGACGAGGTGCCGCAGCTACTCCGCAAGACGCTGATCGAGAACGGTGTCTCCGAAGACCGCATCGAGATCGTGGTGGCCGAGCAAGACGCGGTCAACCACGCCCTCAACCTGTGCGTACCCGGCGACTTGGTGCTGATGCTCTGCGACAACATCACCCGCACCTGGAAGCAGGTCATTTACTTTGGAAGCGGCCGTCCCGAGACCCTCACCAAAGAAGCCACGTCTGAAGTGGCGCTGCCTGTGGTCGACGAGACCGCTCAGACCGCTGGTGTCCCCACTGTAGACGACAGCTGGGGTCGCGACAATCGTGGTGTCTACCTCCAAGCCGAGGACTAGGCGTGATCGAGGCCCGTCGCATCACTGGCCCGCATCTACTCATCGACGTCCCCGGCGCCGCCATCGAGCTGCCCTCGGGTGACGTCGTCGAGGTGCTGCGGATGATTCAGAAGGGCGCCGATCGGCTAGGTTGGGACGTGAAGATCGCCACCCGAACCCATCAGGCCGGGGTCACCGTGGCGATGACGGCGCCCGTCGACCAGCTGTACACGGCTGCCGCGTTGTTGGAGTGGGCGGTCGATGAGGACATCCGCTGGCGCTCGGTCATCCGCGAGCGCGACCGCGAGCAGAAGCCTCTGCTCCGGGCGCTGTTGGCCGTGAACGACGCCGTCTTCATGGACGAGGACTACGGGTTCACCGCGGGGTTTGGCGAGCATAGCCGCACCTGGCCCTTCGACGACCTGCCCACAGCCGAGCAGATCGCCGACGCCCAACGAATCCCTGTGGTGTTTCTCACGGGAACCAACGGCAAGACCACCACCACCCGTATGCTCGCCAAGATGGTGTTGGGCGCCAACCTCGTGCCCGGTTGGACCTCGTCGGATGCCTATGGCGTCGGCGACGAAGTGGTCGAATCGGGCGACTGGACCGGCCCGGGTGCCGCCCGAAACATCCTCCGGCACACCGACGTCTCGTTCGCCTGCCTCGAGACCGCGCGGGGCGGCTTGTTGCGTCGCGGGTTGGTGATCGGTGGCGCCGACGCAGCCGTGGTCACCAACGTCGCCTCGGATCATCTGGGCGAGTGGGGTGTGTTCACCATCGCCGATATGGCCGTCGCCAAGCTGGGTGTGGCGGTGGGACTCAAGCAGGGTGGCACCTTGGTGGTGAACGCTGGCAATGGTCCCCTGCGCGACGCCGTACCCGGCGTACTTCGCCGACGCCCCGACCTCGTGGTGGCCTGGTTCTCAGACGGAGAGCGGTCCCATCTGTCGCTGTCTGCCTGGGCGGACAGCACGCACCTGCACTTTGGGGCCGAGTCCATCGCCCTCTCCGACGTGCCCATGAGCTTTGGCGGAACCGCCCGACACAACGTCGAGAACGCCCTCGCCGCGGGCTTGGCCGGGCTGGCCGCCGGTCTGTCCATCGCGGCCGTTCGGCAAGGCCTGTGCGATATGCGCCCGTCGGTCACCGAAAGTCGAGGTCGAATGAATCGGTTCTCGCTGCCCAATGGCGCGACCGTACTGGTTGACTTCGCCCACAACCCGGACGGCGTTCGTCAAGTGGGACGCACCTCTCAAGCCTGGTCGGCCAAGCGTCGGGTCTGGCTGGTCGGGCAAGCCGGAGACCGCACCGACGCCGACCTCGAGCTGTTGGCGCAAGCCGTGGCCGCCCAACAGCCCGACTTCGTCCTGCTCAAACACATGTCGAAGTACCGCAGAGGACGACCCGTGGGCGAGGTGGTGCAGCGGATTCGCGAAGGCTTGCTGGCCTCGGGGGTGGCCCCGGACTGCATCGCCGACGTGGCGAGCGAAGGCGATGGCGTGGCCTGGATGATCGCCAACGCCCGGCCCGAGGACGTGATGCTGATGTTGATACAAGAAGACTTGGACGACGCGTTAGCTCGATTGGCGGCGGCGGGCGCGAAGGGCGAGTAGCCCAGAGACAGACCGCCTCCTGCAGTTGGGCTATCGACGTCGGCCACTGGGCGCCGATGGTTTCCTCACCGTGGGGGTGCTTGTGCGGGGCTTGCTTGGGGTACCACGGGATTTTGAAGGGCTCCGGGTGATCTTTGGGGCGGCCTCCCCCTTGATGTCGACCGTGCCTCGCCACAAGGGAACCGCACGTTCGTAGGCCACAAAATCGATGGTGTACACGTTCTTTTCGGTCTTGCTGCGTCGGACCACGGCCAAGCCTAGACCGTATTCGCCCACAAGCTCGGTGAACTCGTCGTTTTGGTCGTAGGTAAGGGCGTATTGCTGAAATTCTTGGTAGGCGTCGTTCTCGTAGTTGTCGGAGAGCGGCTGCGTACCAATGCCCAGAACCATGGATGTGGTCTCGCCGGGCTGGAGCTGGATGTTGCCGATGACCAGGTTCACACAACGCTTTTCGGTGCAGTCGTCGGTGATGAGCCGGAACTCCATGCGCGGCGGATTGGCGTCGGGCTTGCCCTGCTTGTTGATGGCGACCCGGGCCTCGGCGGTGCTTAGGCCCTTTAGATAGCTGTAGTCGAAGCCGTACAGTCGCGTGGTGTCGTCCAGGAGTCGCTTGTCTTTCATCCGGCCCAGGTAGCGGCCGTCCACCTCGAAGGCGGAGATGGCGAACGGTCGGTCGAGGACTTCTCCGAAGGTAGCGAAGGTGTGCGGTGCGTGAACGTCGCCGCCGTTACGCTCGCGTCCGGTGAGCTGGCCCCAGGATTGTTCTGTATCAAAGCGCTCAATGTAGCCGTCCTTTGCCTTTTGGAACCAGAAACCGTGGGCGGCGAAGTCGATGGGCGGTGGTCCGGGTTCGACCTCGACGTAGACAATGGTTTCGGCAGTGAGGCCGGACTTTTCGTTCGTCTCGCTGGAGAACTCGTCGTAGGGGATGGGGCCGTTTTCGATGTGGATGGCCACCGGGGATTTCGTGAT
>JAACDH010000590.1 GCA_009936995.1 Rhodobacterales bacterium | reverse complement strand
CTCTCACAACTGCTTGTCCACGTGCGTCAGATCGAGGAAATGCTCGAGCAGTACGCTGGATTTGGGAACAGTGACGAGCCCGCGCTGCATTACGATTTCAACGAACCGGTGCGTCTCGCGTCCGACATGTTGGCCCATCGTGCCAAGCAGGAGCGCATCAGCGTTTCAGTATCGCTATGCCCGCGATCTCTCCTGGTTTTAGGGCGCTCCGGTGCCATGCGGCAAGTGGTTGTGAACCTCCTTCAAAACGCGCTTGATGCAGTCGAAGGACGGGATGCCCGGCGTGTGTCAATTCGTACCACCGTGCGTGCAGAGCAGGCGGTGCTCACGGTCGGAGACAATGGTCAGGGCATTCCGGTAGAAATGCGAGAGCGCCTGTTTGAACCGTTTGCCACCTCTAAGGGACCGAAACGGGGCACCGGGCTGGGGCTGTACATCGCCCGCCAGTTGGTGACTGAGGCCGGTGGAACACTTCAACTGAGCAGCACGCCAGAGCAGGGAACCACGGTTGAGGTGGTTGTTCCGCGCGCGCTCGTCTAGTTCAGCTCGTACAAATTTATGTAGCGGTTGCCCAGGATGCTGATGCGCCCAAGTACGGTCGTCTTGTGGGCGTCACGAACGGTACGCGCGCCCACTTCGGTGAGCAGAGGGCGCCCTCGATGTGCCGAGAGGTTCATCATCCAGCGCGCTAGGTAGAAGGGCCCAGCGAGTTCCCAGCCCTCGGCGGGTCTACGTGTGGAGGGGTCGAGGCGCGCAACCCCTGGGGCTACCCCCGCAGAGAGCCGATATCCCGCCTTTCTAGAAGATTTCCGGAGCGCGATTGCTGCTCGAATAGCGGCTTCGAGACCGACTTTGAGTTCGGGTTCGTTCCAGCACACCAACATACTTCCCTCCGCGCGCTCCCAGATGTGTCCGCCCGCTTCGCCCACGATGCCACTCCACTCTTGGGTGAGGGCGGCAATAGTGGCCTTGGGCAGAGACAATGACCGCGGGGGGGCGAAGGCCTCGACCGCGAGTACTACAACGGCCGACGGTGCAGCTTTTGCGGGGGCTTTCTTTTTCTCGCGGCCCTCTTCGGTCTCGACCACGCCGCGGATGAAGGCGGCAAGGTCGTTGTTGGTTGCGCGGTGTCCCTCGCGAATCATCAGCTGGGACAGGTCTTCGAGGAATTTGGCGGCGTTGGTGTACCGAAGGTCGCGCTTGGGGGCTAGTGCCTTTAGCAGGATACCTTCGAGATCATCGGAGATGTCGGAACGGTAAGAACGAGGTGAAGGAACTTCTCCTCGGCGAACGCGAGCAATCGTCTCATCTCGTGTTTGCCCCTTGAACAATCGTCTTCCGGTGAGCAGTTCAAAGAGGACAATGCCCAACGAGAACAAGTCGCTGCGGCCGTCGAGGTTGCGGCCGTCGACCTGCTCGGGGCTCATGTACGCGTACTTGCCCCGGATGACTTCGTGAAGGGACTTCACCTGGAATGCCGCCCGACTGATGCCAAAGTCGGTGATTTTTACCTCGCCAGCATACGAGACCAGGATGTTCTGGGGGCTGATGTCGCAGTGGACAATTTTCAGGTCGTTACCGTCTTCGTCGTGTCGGGCGTGGGCAAATTCAAGGGCCTTGAGCACTTCGCTGATGACGAACAGGGCCAGCGGAATAGGGAAGGTATCACCACGGTTGCGAGAGACCAGTCGCGCCAGATCGAGCCCGTGAACGTACTCCATCGCCATATAATACGAACCATTGATTTCGTTGAGTTCGAACACCTGCACAATGTTGACGTGCAGCAGTTCGACCGAAATTTTGGCTTCGTCGATGAACAGCGAGATGAACTCTTGGTCGCTAGCCAGGCTGTCCAACACGCGCTTAATGACTAGAATCTTCTCGAAGCCTGCGAGTCCTGTCGCACGGGCGCGCCAAACTTCGGCCATTCCGCCGGTCGCGATTGTCTCCAACAGGTGATAGTCGCCAAATTGCTGCGGCGTGGACACTTGGCGTCCCCCTTGAGGGTGGATAGTACTCCGGGAGACGCGAACGGCCTGCCTGGTGCAGAGCCCTGGCTCTCGACCCGATGGAAGTGCGGGATTAACCCAATCAGGGGGCGAGCGTGACAGAGAATGGCTTTCAGACGCTCGTGGGGATCGTGGCGCGTTTACGTGGCCAGGGAGGCTGTCCATGGGATCGTGCTCAAACGCCACAGACCCTTCGGCCCTACCTGCTCGAAGAAATGTACGAGGTGCTCGACGCCATCGACCAAGACAGCCCGGTAGAGCTCAAGAAAGAGCTGGGAGACGTGCTCTTTCAGCTGGTACTTCTGGCTCAGATAGCCACCGAAGACGGTTCGTTCACCCTGAATGATGTGCTCGACGGCATCAATCAGAAGATGGTGGTACGGCATCCTCATGTCTTCGACCCAAACTACCAGGTCACAGGCGACGAGGGCGATGTGTCGGCGTGGGAGGCCCGAAAGGCCGCGCAGCGAGCCACGCATCAGTCGGCGCTTGACGGGGTCCCCCAAGCGCTGCCATCGCTGTTAAGGGCACACCGAATCTCCGAAAAGGCCGGAGTCGTCGGATTTGATTGGCCGGATCTCGAAGGGGTTCGGGCGAAGGTTCACGAGGAGCAACTGGAGCTGGACGAGGCGATCGAGTCCGGCGACCCAGACGCTATCGCCGACGAGTTTGGCGATCTGCTGTTCGCGCTGGTGAACCTCGGCCGACACCTTCCCACGGGAGCGGAAGAGGCCTTGCGCGGCGCAACACATAAGTTTGAGCGCCGGTTTCGCGCCCTCGAGGCACGACTCCACTCCGAAGGCGGTTCAGTTCACCATACGTCTTCCGACGAGCTCGAAGCCCGCTGGCGGGCAGTCAAGGCAAACGAATGCTGAAGCTCTTTCTGTTGTTCACGTTAGTGCCTGCCATCGAGCTGTACCTGTTGCTACAGATCGGTGCTTGGCTAGGCCCAACCTACACTTTCGTGTTGATCGTGGTCACGGGTGCCATGGGCGCATGGTTGGCCAAACGAGAGGGCATCGGTGTTCTGCAGACCCTCAGCACCGAGCTTCGCAGCGGCATCCCTCCCGGTGCGCGTCTGATGGAAGGGGCGCTGGTCGTCATGGGTGGTATCTTATTGATCACGCCGGGAGTTTTTACTGATCTAACTGGCTTTTTGCTGATCGCGCCGCCTTCACGACGTTGGTTAGCGCCGCGCGCGGTCGCCTGGCTGATGACCCGATTCGATCTCCGCGGTGGCTTTGCCCCCGGTGAGTCTACCCATCCCGACGGTGGTCCAACACCGT
>JAACDH010000095.1 GCA_009936995.1 Rhodobacterales bacterium | reverse complement strand
GTTTCGATGGCCTCGTCGCCGGCATCGTAGATGTTGTCGGTGGACGATTTCACGGTGCCAATCAGGAGTTTATCGCTGGCATTTGCGACGTCACTCTCGGACCAAAGGGTCTGGAAACGGAGGGTCTTGTTGCCTTGGGGAATCCAAACGTCAATGGAGAAGCTCTGCCAAATCGTGGACTTTCCTTTCGTGCCCACCCAGCTCTGGTCCAGGTAGCTGCGGCTAATGATGGCGTCACCGCCTTCGAGGCTGACCCAACGAAAGTTTTTGTACAGCACCATCTCTACCGACATCACTAGATTGTCTCGGGTGACTTGGTTGGAGGTCTCGAGAAATTCGCAGTCCGCGTCTGGGAAACAAGCGTCGTCTGTGAGAAAGGAACGCTCGTAGAAGGCTGCCGCTGGCTCGGTGATGGTTTGGTCGGGCTCGATCTGCAGCATGGCGTGGTCGTGGACCGGCCACTGGCTCAGCGAGGTGACCGCGACGCCGAGGGTGTCTTCGGGGTTGCGGTCTGCGGGGTGTGGGACCCCGGCGACATCGGTGGAGGCGATGGAGGTGAGCTCCCAGGAGCGTTCGAGAACGGCGCCTTCCATGTCGACATCTTGGAGGAACGCCCGAAGGTTATGTAGTCCAACGACCAGCACCTCCGGGTCTTCATTGTCCCACTCTCGGTACAGGTATTTGGACAGATCGTCGAGCTCAGCGGGGGCCTCTGGTGGGCGCTTGCAACCCGGGAGAACCAGACTGAAGAGCCCGATGGTTGCGACGACGGATCTTAGGCTGGATTTCATTTAGGGAAGGGCTCCATGGCCACACGGGTGGTCCACCCGTCTTGATAACTTACGATTAAATACGTGCCGCTGCCGTGTTTCACCAACTTTAGACGAGGATCGAGGGTGCCGGGAGTCAGCCAGCCACCCCCTGTCGTGGCCAGGTTGGACAAATCGTTCACCGAACGACAGCGTCGAAGTGCCGCGCGCTCAGCGTGATGTTTGATGGGTTCGAGCGCATCCATGAGCACGTCGAGATGAAAGAAGAAGGTCGACATGGGGAATTCCGGCAGGGTTCACAGGAGTGTGGGGAATCGCGACCGTCGAGTCAATCGCTGGGCGCGATGTGGGCCTTTACCAGTGCAATGAGCGTGGACGATTCGACCGGTTTTCCAACCACTTTGATGTTACGGTCACGTAGGAACGCGGCGGACTCTTTCGTGAACGCACCGCCGCTGAGGAAGTGGGTGCGCGGAACCATCTCGGGCAGGTTTTGCTCAATCCACTCGTAGACTTGATGACCGTTGACACCGGGCATCGTCAGGTCGCACAGTACAAGATCGAACGCGCCCACCTCTTTGAGGCGAACGATGGCCTCTTGGCCACCGTTAGCCACTTCGATGGCGACGGTCTTGCGGAGCATACGTTTGATCACCCGCAGGAGCATGGGTTCGTCGTCGATGACCAACACGCGATTCCCACATTGGCCGGGGCGCCATGACGTGACCGTTGAGGAAGCTTTGTAGGCGACGACATGCTGGGGGAGGCACACGCGAAAACGCGAGCCGAGGGAGCTGCTTTCGACGGCGAGCGTACCCTTGTGTTGCGTGGTGATTTGAAGGGCCACGGCGAGCCCGAGTCCGCTGGCCTCTTCTAAAGGACGGGTGGTGAAGAACGGTTCGAAGATACGGGCGCGAAGGTCGTCGGGGATGCCCGCTCCGGTGTCGGACACTTCGATGACGGCCCGGTTGTGTCTGCTGAACGTCGTCACCCGAATGAAGTGCCGTGGCGCTTGAGGGTCGAGGGCTTGACCGGCGTTGGTGAGGAGGTTGGTCACCACCTCCATGAGCTGACTAGGGTTGCCCATTACCTCGCCAACATTGCCGAGCTCGAGTGTGAGGATGGCTTTGTGGCGGAGCACATTGCCTACCAAGGCCACAGCTTCTTCCACCACTTTGTTGACCCTGGTGGGCACGTAGGGCGCACTCTGGTCGCTACCAAAGACCCGCAATGTGTTCATTAACGCCGAAATTCGATGTATTCCTACAAGGCTTTCGTGGATTAGGTGCTGTTGCGGATGGTCTTCGCCGAGCTCTTGACCCAACGTGGTGAGATTACCGAGGACCGAGGACCCCGGCGTGGCCAGTTGATCAACGACCCTATTGACCAGCGAGCCCATCAGGTTGAGCCGGTCGACATTTGCCATGATTTTGGCTGGGTTCACGGCGGTCAAGCTGTCGGAGGGGTGATTGCGCTTGGAGGTGTACATCGCCGCTTGGAAGTCTTCGCCCTCATACCGGTAGCGAACGAGGGTGAGCGCCATCCACACAGTGCCCTCGCTGGTGGCGATCGGGAAGGGACGCTGGGTTCGCCCATCTTGGTGCTGAGCCAGGGTGGTTCGGTCGACCACATCAGACTCCTCGGGCGGAGTTAAGGCGCGGTTACACTTTCCGACCAGCGAATGTTCGGTGCGACCGAATTGAGTGCACAGCGCCGTGTTCGCGGCCAACATGGCTGGATTGAGCCATCCGAAGATCGAGATGGGATCTGGGCACCGGTAGAAGGTCTCTCGGGTTGATTCGAGGTGCCAGTTGATGCACTGGGCCACGAGACGGGCGTCGCTTGGACAGGGCTCTGCGGAGGGTGCGTTGCGGTTGAGGTCGCCGAGTTGAATCAGCTCGATGTGAACGCCGCCGGAGCGAATGGGATGGCTGCGAGCCAGAAATTGGTTGCCATCGTCGGCAGAGATTTGAACGAAAACGTTGGCCGGTAGTGCTTTGCGACCCAACAAGTTGTGGATGGATGTTGGATGGATTGCGGAGATGTCGTCGCCCAGCATCGCTTGGACGTTGGTGTCGACGTGGAGAACGCGTCCGTTCTCGTCCAGTTGAATCCAGCCACGTGCTGGTGGTGGTATTTCGTTCATTTCCAATAGCAACCCTCGCATAGGTGGGTCAGTGTACCCTGAGCGAAGCGGAATCTGGAACGCTCTCGATCGGACGGCGCTGGCCAGTCCGCTCGTCAGCGCTGGGATGGACCGTGTTGTGCGGTGCTGTATTCGCTTTCCGGGGCTCAGCGTGGTGTCATGCACCGGGAGCCAGACGTCCACAGCCAGAGGCCTGGCGTATCCGTTCGACGTTTGCCAAGACGTCTAATTTTAAGATGCGTGGGTCTCAAGAGGATGCGATGGGTGGAAATCGTCTTCAGAAATTAGTTCGAATTTATCGGCGGAATCTTCTGGCATTATTGGTCCACAAACGCCGTGATAGACGCGCTGAATTCGATTCCAAGCAGGCGGGGAATAGCAGCCATCCGCATGAAAGTTGGACGGCCGCTTAACGCTGGCTGGCAAATTAGTGGTAGCCTGCGGTCTCATCAAGGTGCAACCCAAGAAGATTCGCACATGACTACAGCTATCGGCATCGCACTAATGGTCCTCTTTCTAGGCATCGCGGCTTACGCGCAGTACGGTGGGCGCGACGGGTCAGAATCTCGCAAAGAGACCACAGCACCCGCGCAGCCAGCGGCTATTGTGGCCGAAAAAGGGAGGTCGACTACCGCGGATCTCCCGCTTCCGTCCGTGGTTGAATCTCCGCTCGTCGGCAATTTTGACGCCGACGATGAAGAAGACTCCGTCGAAGAGATGGTCACGGTCCAGGCCTCGCCCGAAGATTTGGCGGGCATTATGGCCGAGATTAGCCTCCGCAACGCCCAGGACGACTAGCTCGCGGCGGTCCCTGTGCTGTCGAACTGGCGCTGAACCGCCTCGAAAAAGGCGCCGATGTGTGCGCCGTCGGCGAGGCCATGGTGTACTTGGATATTGACGGGACAAGACCATTTTCGTTCATTTTCGATGAGCTTGCCCCAAGCGATACGCGGGGTAGAGTCGGTGGCGGACTTCACCGGGTGGGCCAGCTGGGTGAACGCCATCCACGGTAGGCAGCTCAGGTAGAACACGTCGTCCCGCAGGTCGTCGAAGGGTTTCAGGGTTTGGGTGTCCGCCAGGGCGCGACCCTTGGCGGCCACGCGCTCTGCGAAGGCGATGGGGTCGTCGCAAAGGGAGACACTGGCGAAGTTGAATAGGCCGTTGGGCGCCGGAATGGTGAAGGCGGGGTCTATGTGAGCATGAGCGTAAAGCACTTCTTCTCTGGACTCCTCGCGGATTCGAACCCGTAGCTCAGGCACTTCGTTTGCGGCCAACGTGAGGCGCTGCAGAGCCACCGCGAACAAGGACGTCTGGGATTCACGACACCAATGTTTCAGGTGGGTGGCGTCGACGGGCGCGGTGATGGCCACAAAGGGATTGGCCATGCTGCGGTACATGGCGTACACCTGTCGGCGATGCCAAGTGGCCATGTCGATGCGTTGGCTCATGAGGGCTCCGGAGTGGCGTTGTCATTGTACGCGTGGTCGCGCAGGAAGTGGGCGATCTGTAGCGCCCGCGCGAGTTGGACGGCGGCGCGGCCTGAGACCGGAATGGGAGCTCCGCCATCGGCGTCGCTAAGTTTTTCGAGCGAGGCGCTCTTGGCGCCGAGGAGGTTGCCGTAGATCGCTTTGAGGTGCTGAGTGGGGGCTGCGATGTCGGTTTGTTCGGCAATAAGGGCGCCGTTCTTGCGATTCCAACAGGCGACGATAGCGTCTGGACCCAGGAAGCGCCGCCACTCCTCCGCCAGACCATGGGTGTCACCCGGATGGTGGAAGTGGGTAGGGTCGAGTTGCATTTGGGCCAAGTGTGCGTCGGAGAGCACGCCGTTCGGAGGCCGGATGAAGTACTCGAAGACCTCGCCGGCGGCCGGCCGAATGGCTGCCCACTGGAGCACTGGGCAGCGGCCGGCTTGCTCGGGCACTTGGCGGGCCTTCTCGGCGTAGGCAATGACCAGGTCCGGCCAGCGCTGTAGCAGGGCCTCGGGAATGGCGCGCTTGGGACGAGCATGGCTGCGAATCCTCCGTCGAACGCGAGCGGTGCCGCCACGGGCCTTCAACTGTGCGCCGATCATGGCATCGAATCCATGCAGAAGCTTGTCGACCTCCACGTTGTCTGGCTCGAGCTGTTTGAGGGCCAGGGGGATAGATTCGATGGTGGAGAGACAATGTGGTGCGGGCTCTTTTCGGATCTGATAGCGGCTGGGCTCACTTGGGCTCAGCTGGACGTGGGGCAGGTCCTGCATCCAGGGGTTGTCGCGGTACAAACAATGTGCGCCGGACCAAGTACCGTCCAAAACCAACAGCGCTTTGGGGTGGTCTTCTGCCGGCATCTTCGCCAGATCGGGGGCGCCGGGACGCGGGTAGAGAAGGGCGGTGCCGGGGGGCAGCTCGATGGGGTGATGGACTTTGCCCTGCCAGTCTCGACGGGCCAGCGCAACGGTCACCTTGCGAAGTGATAACTGTGTGAGTCGCGCGGTTCCGAAGGGGTGAAAGCGCTCTCGAGCGTGCTGGAGAATGACGACGGGCGTTCGGTTGCTCACCGAGAGGATCTCTGCACATAGACATGCGGTCGTCGGCCGATAGCAACGGTAGCAACTGGGACGTGGATCAGACAAGCGGTGCCTCTGTTGTCGTTAGGTGCCGTCGGGATGGCGAGTCTGAAGCGTCCGGGACACCATCTCGTCGAAGAGTAACTCAAGCTGACGTTGAATTTCGACGCCTTCGAGCACCCCGAGGGCGCGAGCAATCGCCTCCATGGTAGCCAGTCCGCCTACTTTGGGCTCGCGGCGGAGCCGATATCGGGTCTCGGCCCCCGAGGAGAGCACTACGTTCTCGAACGCGCCGACACCAGGCAGTCGGCGGGCCGCCTTGCTCGCTTGTCGCCAGCTTCCGTCGGGCACGATGAGCGTCACCGGTCGCGGATCCTCTGCGAGCAGCTCGGGGGAGAGGATCCGGGCGTCGTCCGATGGGAACAGGATCAAACCGCGGCGCTCGGGCATGATGTAGTCGGTAAGATCGACCGGGTTGTCGCGGTCGCCGTGAATCAGCCAAGCGTGGTTGGTCAGCGCTTCGAGGGCCAAGGGGCCAGTCGCCGTGGGCTTTTGACGCTCCCGCCGATGCATGACCAGCACGACCTTCGTCGCCAGATCTAAACAGGGGATTTGGTCACAGAGGCAGAATCGTTGGTGCATGCGGCAGCGAGGGCAACGCTCGGTGCGATGGCTGCGTTGACCCATGTGGCTCCCAGCGGTCAGTCAGAGTGTGCGGCTGATTAGCTCGTTCATGATCTCTTGGGTGCCGCCGCCGATGGGAAGCAGTCGGGCGTCTCGCGCGTAGCGTTCGACCAGCGTTTCACGCATATAGCCCATGCCTCCAAATATTTGAACGGCCTGCCAGCACACTTCTCGACTGACCGTCGCCGCGTGATTCTTGGCCATGGCCAGCTCCTCCATGGCGGGGTGACCGTCGTTGAGACGTCGGGCTGCCACGTAGGTGAGGGCGCGGGCGCTGGCGACCTGGGTAGCCATTTCGGCGAGTTTATGACGGATGACCTGGAATGTGCCGATGGGTCGTCCGAAGGCCTCGCGCTGCTTGCTGTACGCCACCGCCTCTTCGAGGGCCAAGTTGGCGAGGGTACAGCCATTAACCGCCAGCATGAGCCGCTCGTCGGCGAAATTCTGCATGAGGGCGATGAAACCACTGCCCTCGTCCCCGATTCGATTCTCGATGGGCACCCGCACGTCTTCGAACGCCAACTCGGCGGTGTCGGACGCCCACCATCCTGTCTTCGTTAGGGCTCGGCTGACTCGGAATCCAGGCATGCCGCGCTCGACGATGAAGAACGTGAGCCCCATGTGCGGATCGTCGCTGGTTCGGGCCAGCACGGTGACGAAGTCGGCGCGAACCCCGGAGGTGATGAAGGTCTTGGCGCCGTTGAGCAGGTAACTTTCGCCATCTCGAACGGCGCTGCATCGCACGCCCGCCACATCTGACCCTGTTCCCGGCTCGGTGATGGCCAGGGCGGAGATCTTTTCGCCCGACAGTACGGGGGAGATGAACCGCTCCTTTTGCGCATCGGTGCCCAGGTTGAGGACGGGCGGTAGCGCGATGCTGTAAGAGGCCAGTCCGACCACGGTCCCGGTGCTTCCGCCGCGCATCAGCGCCTCGCCGGCGACCACCGCGTGCATCACATCTCCGCCGCCGCCGCCGTATTTCTCGGGCCAGCTTGGGGCGAGCACGCCCGCCTCGGCGGCCTGTTGATAGAGCTCGCGGGGAAACGCACCGGCCTCCTCCCAGTCGGTGCAATGGGGGCGAATACGCTCGGCCGCGAAGCGGTGGCACTGGTCGCGGAGGGCGTCGTGGGTCTCATCAAAGAAGGTGGCAAATAGGGCGTCGTGCATCTTGGGTAGGCCTCCGGTAGGGTGCAGTAGAACACACGTAGAACGGGATTCATGGGGTCGACATCCAAACGGGGTCGCTGGGGTGGTCCAGCGGTGATAGGTTGTGCTGGGGTCGCTGTCCCAGTAGTGTTGCTGGCGTTGCTAATGATGGTGCCATTGGTGTTCCGCGGCTGGGCCCTGGTGCGCGAGCGGGCCGTTGCCAGCCAGGTCGCGCCAGCAGACGGTCGCTTCGTCGAGGTGAATGGTCTTTCCATTTATGTCCAGGAGCACGGCCCGAAGTCGGGTCCGCCCGTGGTGTTGATCTCCGGAACGAGCGCCTGGAGCGGTACCTGGAGAGACACGCAGGCGGAGCTCTCCGAGCAAGGGTTTCGGGTGATTGCCCTTGATTTACCTCCCTTTGGGTATTCGGACCGCCCCGTCGAACCACGGTACAGCCGTCCGGCCCAAGCCGAGCGAATTCTTGGGGTCATGGACGCGCTGCGAATCGAGCAGGCGGTGCTGGTCGGCCACTCGTTCGGAGGCGGTCCCACGCTAGAGGCGGTGATGATGGCCCCGAATCGCGTCAGCCGCCTGGTGCTGGTTGACGCGGCGCTCTCTCTCGATTTCGTCGGTGTAGAACCGGGTTTGGCTGGGTACATCGCGGACACGGTCTGGCTACGCGAGATCGCCGTGGCCAACACGTTCAACAACCCGTGGATGACCCGAACCGTGCTCAAGTCGCTGATCTTCGACGCGGACGACGCGAGCCCCGACCGCATCGCGCTGTACCAGCAGCCCATGGTTGTTCGGGGCGCTACCCCAGCGCTGGGGCGATGGCTGCCCGAGCTCATCTCTCCAGATTCGAGTGCGAGCAGCCTACGACCGGCCCAGATCCGCAAGCTGCACGTGCCCACGCTGCTCATCTGGGGCAGCGAAGACACGGCGACGCCTCCACAGCAGGCGAAAGACATCGACGCCCTGCTGCCCGATTCCCGGATTGTCTGGCTCGATGGCGTCGGGCACATCCCGCAGATCGAGGATGTGCCGGCGTTTCATCGGGCTCTGATTCCTTTCCTGGGGGCATGAAAACAGGTCGCCAATCCGCCTCTCTGCGGGCTTTCACCTCGTCAACACACTAAAGGAGCGTCACCAGGAGAAGGTTGCATGGGTCGCATGTTCGAGAAGCGGAAGCACACCATGTTTGCGCGTTGGGACCGGATGGCTAAGGCGTTTACCCGGGTCGGACGTGAGATCTCCATCGCCGTGAAAGCGGGCGGACCCAACCCAGACGGCAACCCCTCGCTTCGCCGAGCGATCCTGAATGGTCGGGCGGTCAACATGCCCAAAGACCGTGTCGAGGCGGCCATCAAGAAGGCGTCCGGCGTGGGCGCCACCGACTACGAAGTATTGGTCTACGAGGGATACGGCCCCCATGGTGTGGCCCTTCTCTTGGTCGCCGCCACCGACAACCCCACCCGCACAGTGGCCAACGTGCGTCTGGCCTTCAAGAAGGGCAACGGCACCATGGGCAGCAGTGGCAGCGTGGCGTTCATGTTCGAGCGTCAGGGCGTTTTT
>JAACDH010000094.1 GCA_009936995.1 Rhodobacterales bacterium | reverse complement strand
GATTTATATGCCGGAAACGCACTTTCGCGAGTGGACACCTCGATCTTCATCTGGTAGACGGAGGGTGGTCTTGGTTGACCGCCCCGGATGTCCCCTGACTTCCGGGCTAGGAATCTGAGGAGACATCCAAATGAAAAACGCTCTATTCATCGCGTCGCTGTTCGCCCTGGCCGCTTGTGGCCTTTCTGAAGACAAGTTCGCAGACGAGTTCGCCACCAAGGTGTGCGACGCTTACCACGAGTGTGATGAGTCCATCGACTGCGATGCCGGTTCCACGACGGACACGTCCGAAGCGGCCGTCGAATGTGAGTTCGACAAAGACGCGGCCAAGGCTTGCCTTGACGGCGTCTACGCATGTGACGACAGCGCTGGCTTCCCGCTTGTGGAGCTTCCCAGTGATTGCCGGAACGTGTACGACTGCTCCGCTACGGGCACGACGTCCACTGGCACGACGTCCACTGGCACGACGATGACTGGCACGACGACGACGCCCACCACGCCTTAATGTAAGCTCTTTGCTCCCCTTGGGGCGCAGAGAAACCGCATTTAAGAAGCCCCGTTCACCTTGTGTGGACGGGGTTTTCTTGTTTTGAGGCACCGGATTTTTGGGTCCGAAGTAGCGGGGAATAGTGGGCTTTGGGTGCGGGTCCAGACTGGGCAGAGCGAACGGGTTTGTCAGGTGCATCTGGAGACCCTTCCGGCAACGGTCAGAATCGGGTAGAACTACCCTCGTCCATACGGTCCCCTGTAGGAGTGCACATGCGCGCGATGCTCACTGGAATCATGCTGTTGGCCCTGACGGGCTGCGGGCTCGACGAAACCGTCTTCATCCCCGACTACGCAGACGCCTACTGTGCCCAAGCGATGTCCTGTGCAGACGCGGCTACGCTGGCGTTTGATGGCATGTCGACGCTCGATGATTGCTTAGCGCAGGTGGGCCCCGACATCGAAGCCGAGGTCGCAGTGTGCAAGTACCGTGGCGGAAAGGCCAAGAAGTGCATCACCGCCATCGAGAACATGTCCTGCCCCCCTGATGGCGTGACCTTCGACCAGTTCTTGCCAGTCGAGTGCGAAGCGGTGCTCATCGATTGCGACGACGGAGGCGCCCCCGCGGAGCCAACCACAACCACAACCACAACCACAACGACAACCGCCGAGGTTACCGGTGAGTAAGCTTTTTATCGCAGCGCTGTTGTTTGCCAACAGTACCGCTTTCGCGGGTACGCCCAAGGCCTCCAGCGAGCTTAAGGACAGCGAAGGCGAGAGACACCCCGTTTCGTTGGCGTTCGATGGGTTGCTCTCCACCGGCTGGGCAGAGGGTGAGATGGGCGATGGTACGGGGAGTTGGATCGAGATCAGTCTCGACCACACCACCGACGTTCAATCAGTCACCCTTTGGCCGGGCAACTTGTCCGAAGGTCAGCGAAGTCTACGTGAATACGGTCGACCCCGCACCGTCACGGTCACGCTCCTCGGAGGCGACGAGGAGGTATCGGTAGAGTCTCGGGTCCTCGACCCCGGCGAGCGCGGCGCGTTGCGCACCGATATCGAAATCCAGGGCACGGCGCGCAAGATTCGCATCTCGATGGACGAGACGTACTCGGGCGGTATCTTCAACGACATGTTCGTGGCCGAAGTCGCCGTGAACTTTGAAAAGGGCGACACACCCAAGGCCGTCGCTCGCGTCACGGATTGGCTCGAAGGAACCAGTGGTGTTCGGGCCGTCGAGGCGAATCATCAGGAAGTACTCGAGCTGTACGAGAAGATTGGCGCTGAGCAGTTTGGAGATCGAGATTCTCTAGCTGTGCTGATGGATCGCGCTGGAGATGGTGCGCCCTTCCTTCGTAAGCAGGTACTTAGTCAGGTACCTGCTGGATTTCGTGTTCATGCATTGCCGCCCGACCCCTCGGCCCTAGAGGCCCTGCTTAAGCTCAAAGACAGCAACGCCATTCCCGCCATCGAGCGCGCAGCCTTGCGTTCACGGGGCAAGGTGTCGCGTACCCTAAGCCGTCGTGTCGAACAGTTCCGCGCCTACCAAGACCTGGTTGGCGGTGGACGGCGCAGCTTGCCACCCTTTGGCGACGAGGGTTGGGAAGTGGGCGCCCTGAATGGTCTGGGCGAGCCGCTGCCGCTTCAGATCGACGAATACGGAAGTATTTGGGTGGCGGATCTCGCCAACAACCGTGTTCAGCGCTTCAGCTTCGCGGGAATCTCCGAGAAAGTCTATGGCGCCGCAGAAGCCGGCATTTCCAATCAGCTGTATGGCGTAAATCGAACT
Source organism: Rhodobacterales bacterium (assembly GCA_009936995.1). Lineage (GTDB taxonomy): Bacteria > Myxococcota_A > UBA796 > UBA796 > JAACDH01. Next base: position 7,059 of record JAACDH010000094.1, on the reverse strand, counting down.
GCCTATGTCGCTGGCAGTAAACCTGGTAGTGCGCTCGGCGAATTCGATACCGCCCTCGACCTGCAGCTCATTTCTGGGAAAGACGGCGACCGTGTTGTGGTTCTTGACGGCAGAGGACAAGTCACGGTCATCGGCGAAGATGGCGTGCCCGCGCTCAACTTCCAGATCCCAACATCCGACGCGCTCAGCGCCGGAGTAGGCGGCGAAGGCTACTTGCTGCACCTCAAAGGCGACAAACTAGCGGTGATTTGGGGCAACGAAGGCTGGATCTACACGCCGACAGGCGAGGAAGTCGGCCACTTTGAACTCGAGGACGGGTCACCCACCGGCGCTATCGCACTCAAGAACGGCAAGATGGGCCTCATCTACGGCGACAGGCTGGTCAGCTACCACACCAGCGGTTTTCGCGATGGCGACCTGATGAACGGCGTCTTGGGAGGCGGGTTCGAGGCGTGGGACATTAACTTCGATGAAGACGGCAAGATGTGGGCCGTCACCGATTCGGGCAAGCTGTTCAAGCTGAAGAAGCCCGGCAAGGTGGAGTACCAGGTGCAGGTGTCCGAGTTCTCCCTCGAGGTGCCTCGCTTGGCAGTCTACGATGGCATCGCATTCATCACCAACAAAGGAAACATCCTGAAGGTCGACGCGCTCGAACTCCTGGCCAAGCAACGATTGGCCGAGGCCGAAGCAGCGCTGGGGGCTGAATGAGATTTACGGGTGGATGCCTGCTCCTTCTCGCATGCGGGGGCAGCACATTTTCCCCGGGCTCGTCCCCGGGCGTACCTGACGCTCCTGTGGTCAATAACGACGAAAACCCGTACGAGAAGGCGACAGCCAAGACCGCGCCGTGTACGCCGCCATCCTCTTACCGTTTGCCAGAGACCGCCGTTAAGAGCCCGCTGGCGGTGCCTCTGAGCGCCGACATGTCTCGGGTCCGCGCAGTACTGCAGGCCGTGGTTGAAGATCATGGCCGCGACCCTGCCAATCCCTGGGCCATCGGTCATGCCATGCTGGCGTTGGGGCCCGATCTGGTGCTCACCAACGATCAGCCTGCGATCGACTGGCTGTTCGCCGAATACGCCGATGTCCAGAAAGTGGGCGATCAGGTGGGGCTCTCCTTTCCGACCAAAAAGGGACCAGTCCGCGTCGAGCCGCACACAGATCTGCTGCTAAAGGCCTTGACCGAAACTGGGGTATCACCCGATCGCGAGGTCGTGGTAGGTGGCGAGACGTTCACCGTCTCCCAGCTCTACGGTCGCAGCCTCTGTGCCGCCTGGATTGACGGAGAACGAACGGCGTTCGGTAGCTGGAACGATGCACCTTGGGCACTTCAGGGGCTGTCTCACTGGGCGCCGAACGACCTCGCTTGGACGTCCGATGGTAACCACGCAATGACCCTAGACGCGTGGACGCACGCCACGGTGCAGAAGCTCACCCATGAGACGTCCTTCATGCGCGACGCGATGGGAGCGGGAACGGTGGTTCAAAAGCGAGGGCAGGGCATCTTTGCCTACACCTGTGGCGGTGCCCATTTACTTCAGGGGGCCACTTGGGCCGTTGGGCGGGGTTTTGGTGAGGATTCCGACCGCGCTGCCATCGCCCAAGAGGTCAGCGTACTCATCTGGCGTCTCGATGTCGAGCTGTCCACGGTCGACGCCGCGCTGGCCCAACATCCCGACTACACCGTGATTCTGCTCGATCAGCGGATGAAATTCCTGGGTCACTTCCTCGAGAGTGTACACAAGGCCGCTGCGATAGGCCTATTCAACCCCACCGACGACGAGAAGGTCGTGATTGCTCGTGCCGAGCAAGAGCTCATCGTAACGGTGGACGCTATCGTCGAGAAAGGCATTATCAAGGAACTGAAGAAGCTGCAGAGCGCCAACGAGCAGGCCTACTTAGACTACGTCGGCGACGCCGCCCACGCACTTCGTGGCATCGACTTACACACGGGCGTGGGCGAAGTTCGCTTTTAGTTCGCCTTGGCCTTGCTGAGTTGATCCAGCGCTTGAGTGGCGGTGTAGGTCGCCACATTCACGATATTTTCGACGGAGGCGCCGACGGGGATCACGTTCACAGGCTTGGCCAAACCGACCAGAAGTGGTCCCAAAACCTCGGTGTTTGCGACGCGTTCTAATAGCTTGTAGGTGATGTTTCCCGCGGTCAGGTTTGGCACGATGAGCACGTTCGCGGCGCCGGTGAGCGTCGAGAACGGGAACGCACTGGCCCGCTTTTGAGGGTCCATTGCAGTGTCGGCCTGCATTTCGCCGTCGATTTCGAGGTCGGGGCTGCGTTCCCGCACCAGTCTGACGGCTTCTCGCACCTTGCGAACCTCGGGGTCGCGAATGTGCTCGCCGAAATCTGAGTACGAAAGCATCGCTACCCGAGGTGTTTGATCGAACGTCTCGGCGACACGTGCCGTATTTAGGGCGATCTCGGCCATGGTGGCCGCATCGGGGTCGATGTTGACGGTGCAGTCGCCGATGAACAACTTCTGGTCACCTGAGAGAATCGCGTAAACGCCGCTGACGGACTGACTATTCTCGTCGGTACCGAGAATGCGAAGTGCGGGACGAAGCGTGTGTTTGTAGGGACGATCGGGTCCACCCACCATGCCGTCGGCCAGTCCCATACGGACCATCATGGCCGCGTAGTAGATGGGGTCGTTGAGCATGGCGGTGGCCGCGTGCAAGGTGACGCCCTTGCGTTGTCGAAGCTTCCAGTAGGCGTCGGCCAAGCTGTCGACGTGCTGCCCGCCGGCGGCCGCGTTGACCTTGACTCCGTCCAGACTAATGCGAAGATCCTGCGCGCGAGCGTGGATGTGCTCGGGTGAACCAAGAAGGATGGGTGCACAGATACCCTCGTCGACCAAGATGCGGACGGCCCGAATGTTCTTCGGGTTGGCACCGTCTGGGAACACAATCCGAGGCTTGACCTTGCTGCCGCGGGCGCGACGGATCAGCGGCAACATCAACCCACGAGATCGCTCGACCAAGGTGTGAAGCCACTCGCGATATCCGTCCAAATCTTCGATGGGCTCTCGGGCCACACCACTGTCGGCGGCGGCTTGAGCCACGGCGGGAGCCACGTACAGCAACACGCGGGGGTCGAATGGCTTGGGAATGATGTAGTCGGGGCCGTATTGCATTTTTTCGGCGCCGTACGCGCGCAGGACGGAGTCGGGCACATCCGCTCTGGCGAGCTTCGAAATCGCCAGGGTGGCGGCGACCTTCATCTCTTCGGTGATCTTCCGGGCCCGGCAATCCAGGGCACCTCGGAACACGAAGGGGAATCCGAGGACGTTGTTCACTTGATTGGGGTGGTCGCTGCGACCGGTGGCAATGATGGCGTCGGGCCGCGCCGCCTTGGCAACTTCGTAGGGGATCTCGGGATCGGGATTCGCCATGGCAAACAGGATGGGCTGCGGTGCCATCGGCATAATCATATCGGCGGTGAGCACGTTGCCGACGGATAAACCGAGGAACACATCCGCGCCTGTGAGTGCCTCGGTGATATTCGCGACTTTCCGGTCGACGGCGAACTCGGCCTTCTCGCTGTTGAGATCCTTGCGATCGATGGTGATCGCCCCGCGGCTATCGAAGAGGACCATGTTCTCGCGTTTGGCGCCGAGGGACACGTAAAGGCGTGCACAGGCGAGTGCAGCGGCTCCAGCGCCAAAGAAGACAAACTGGGCCTTGGCGATGTCGCGATTGGAAATGTCGAGGGCGTTGATCAAGGCGGCTGCGCTGATGATTGCGGTGCCGTGTTGGTCATCGTGGAAGACGGGGATGTCGAGCTCCTCTTGGAGTCGACGCTCGACCTCGAAACACTCGGGTGACTTGATGTCCTCAAGGTTGATACCACCAAATGTGGGCGCCATGGCCTTGACCACGGTGACGATTTCGTCGGCGGTGGCGGCGTTCAACTCGATGTCGAAAACGTCAATGTCGGCGAACTTCTTGAAGAGGTTGGCCTTGCCTTCCATGACGGGCTTACCGGCTTCGGGGCCGATATTACCTAGACCGAGGACAGCGGTTCCGTTGGTGACGACCGCTACCAAGTTGCCCTTCGCGGTGTACTTGAACACATCGTTTGGATTTTCGAAGATGGCGCGGCAGGCCTCGGCCACGCCTGGCGTGTAAGCGAGGGACAGATCACGCTGGGTATTCAGGGGCTTGGTGGCCACCACTTCGATTTTACCGCGCCGTCCCTTTTCGTGGTATTCGAGGGCCGCTTGTTTGTCCGCCATGTGGGGGGTCTCCTGCTGTTGCTTCCTTTTTGGGAAGCCACTGTTGTATCCCACCTCCTCGGCCAACGCGTTAATTCAATGTCGTTCGATCAGGACAGGAAATCGCCGTGACACAGGCTGTCACAGGAGGAAAGTCCGAGCTCCACAGCGCAGGATGCCGGGTAACACCCGGTCGGGGCAACCCGAAGGCAAGTGCAACAGAGAGTAGACCGCCACACCGGAAGGTGTTCACTAGAAACCTCACGCAAATCCTAGGATTATGGCGTGAGGAATACAGCGAGGAGCCGCAGGGCTTCGGTAAGGCTGAAAGGGTGCGGTAAGAGCGCACCGGCGGCCTCGGAGACGAGGTTGGCCAGGTAAACCCCATCCGGAGCAAAACCAAATAGAGAAGCGATTGAGGGCGGCTCGTCCGATGCTTCCGGGTTGGTTGCTTGAGACGGCTGGCAACAGACGTCCTAGAGGAATGATTTCCCCCCCGCTTCGGGCGACCGTGCGGGGTACAAAACTCGGCTTACGACCTGATCGAACCGCCGCGTGCCTCCTAGAGGTACGCGGCGCTTTCTTTTATGGGGCGGCGGGGGCTGGTTTCGTCAGCTCTGGGGCAGAACGAGCCAGCGGTGACAGCCGCGACAGGGCTTGATGAGGCCGCGCTTGAGGTCTGAAATCTGTTGGTTTTGCACAACGATCTGGCACGAAGAGCACACACCCTTTTCGAGCAACGCGACTGCCGTTCGTTTCTTCTCGACCAGCTGTTCGTACTTGTACTTTATGTCGTTATCGAGGGGCGCGTAGGTGCCGTCGCGCTCGGACTGAACTTTGGCCCGTTTGGTGTCTAGATCGGCGAGAATCTTGGGCACGGACAATGCCGCCGCATCCTCGAAGTCCTGGGCTGCTTGCCGAGCGGCTGCGTTCGCCGTGTGCTGGCCTTCCAACGTGTCTTGGCGCTCCATTTGCTCAAGCAAATCGGTGTCGAGACCATCGAGGATTTCGTTGCACTGTTCGACCTGTCGCTGGGCTGCGTCCGGGTCGCCCCTGCCTTGGCCGAGCCCGCGTTGGGCCGAAGCGCGACGCTCTTGATACCGCTTGGCCTTGCGTTGGGCCTCGTGTTCGGTCGTCTTTGAAGCCGCAACCTGGTGGTTCAGCTCGTCGAGTTGTCCTGCGAGACGCTGAATCTCTGCCTTGGCATCTACCAGAATCGCGCGTTGTTTTCGTGCACCGTCGTCGAACTTTCGCAGCTGGCGGTCGAGTTGATCTACACGGTCTAGACGCTCTAGATCAGGATGCATTGGATTCCATTTTAAATAGGCCCACCAGGGCTCGAACCTGGGACAGTCCGGTTATGAGCCGGATGCTCTGACCAACTGAGCTATAGGCCCGTTTAAGATTGAAGAGAGTAGGGCGAACAGCCCTTATCCCTCGATGAATGCCTTCAGCCGCTTGCGGCGAGACGGATGTCGCAACTTGCGGAGCGCCTTGGCTTCGATCTGGCGAATCCGCTCGCGGGTGACCTCGAAGTCCTGACCAACCTCCTCTAGCGTGTGGTCGTTGGGCTGGCCAATGCCGAATCGAAGTCGAAGGACGCGCTCTTCGCGTGGTGTGAGGGTGGCCAAAACCTTGCGGGTGGCTTCGGTGAGACTTGCGTTGACCATGTTCTCGGCGGGTGACAATGCGTTCTTGTCTTCGATGAAGTCGCCCAGGTGGCTGTCTTCTTCCTCGCCGATAGGCGTCTCGAGGCTGATGGGCTCTTTGGCGATCTTCAGGATTTTGTGCACCTTAGAGACCGGCAGTTCCATCTTCTCGGCGATTTCCTCGGGGAGGGGCTCACGAGAGAGCTCTTGCTGGAGGTGACGCTGAGTGCGGATGAGCTTGTTGATCGTCTCGATCATGTGCACGGGAATACGTATGGTGCGCGCTTGATCGGCGATGGCTCGGGTAATGGCCTGGCGAATCCACCACGTTGCGTAGGTGGAGAACTTGTAGCCGCGCCGGTACTCGAACTTCTCGACGGCCTTCATTAGGCCGATGTTGCCCTCCTGGATGAGGTCGAGGAATTGAAGCCCGCGGTTGGTGTATTTCTTGGCGATGGACACAACCAGACGAAGATTGGCTTCAACGAGCTCGCACTTGGCTTGCTCGGCGAGCGCTTCGCCTCGCTTGAGGTCTTGGCCGGCGGCGTGCAGCTGGTCGCGGGTCATGCCTGTGCAGACCTCCACCTTGCGGATTTTGCGAAGCTCGCGGCGAACTCGGCTGTCGAACTCCTTCCAGCGCTCTTCAGGGATACCCGTGCGGACGATGACTTCTTGGCCGGCGTCTTCGAGGTTACGACGAACCTTGCGGATAGACGGGCGGAGCTCGCGGACGGGCAGGCGCGCGTCGCGGGCGACCAGCTCGATCTCTTTCTCGGCGCGAGCGATGTCGGACCAGGACTCTTGCATACGCCAGCTGACCAACGCGACCTGCTTCTTCTTCAGGTCGAGCGTCTGGATGAGCTCGTACATGTCGTCTTCGATGTCCATGACGACTTCGTCGGCTTCGGCGCGCTTCTTGCGGCTCTTTGCCTTGGTCTGCTTCTCGCGAGCGATGATGAGCTTGACGCTGAGAACCGCGGACATGGTCTTGATTTCGGGGTACGACTTGCCGTTGCTGGCCTTTGCCGACTTGGGACGTTTACCAGACTTGATGGCCTTCTGAACTCGGAGCTCGTCTTCGGTGATGAGCTCATCGATGAACTGGACCACCATTGGGGAGGTGAGCACGATACGCGCTACCGTGTATTCGCCGTCTTCGATTCGCTTGGCGATTTCGATTTC
>JAACDH010000093.1 GCA_009936995.1 Rhodobacterales bacterium | reverse complement strand
GAGATGGTATTTTGGGAATCTACCGAAGAAAGTGGCCTAGACGAAGAGAGTCTTCAGGTGTTGCACCAGGTGGCCTCGGCCCTAAAGCATATGCCCAAGCCCGCCCGCGCAGCCTTGGTGCACGAGATGAACCTCTGGCGTGAAGAAGGCACAGGCAGCGCGAAGTAGCGGATTGGCATCCTGTTTGGCGTAGCTTGCAACAAACGCTAGAGAGTGTAGACCATCGTCTATCCCTCGTCAGCGGAGTGGCTTCAATGAACGATCTCAAGGCCACCCATCAAGACGAAATGTTCGACATGAACTACGCCTGTGGCACCACGGTTCACCCGCACGACATCCCGGATGAGGGTGCGGTGCTGTACTGGGGTGTCGGCGGTGGTCTCGAATTACTGCGATTCGCGGCGCTCGCCCGCCGTCCAGGGGTGGTCCTAGGCGTTGATCCAGCGCCCGAGTTGATCGAGGCGCGCAAGCGTAACTTCGAGATCGCTCGTGCCCGAAACCCGTGGTTCGACGACGGAGGCTGCTGTTAATGTCCGCGCTACCGAGAATTCGAGCCCGTAAGAGCTTTTCCGAAGTGGTGGGCCGAACGCTTCATCGTGGCCAGCTCGGCATTGTCCAGATCAACGTTGGCAAGCTGTGTAATCAGGCCTGCCTTCACTGCCATGTCGCGGCCGGTCCCAAGCGCACCGAGATCATGAGGTCGCAGACAGTCGACCGAAGTATCGATCCCCTCAAAGGTGCGAAAGGTCAGGTGCACACGGTCGACCTCACCGGTGGTGCTCCCGAGATGATGCCCGACTTCCGCCGGCTAGTGCTGGCGGCACGGGCCCTAAACATCAAGGTCATCGATCGGTGCAATCTCACCGTTCTACACTTGGCTGGCCAAGAGGACACCGCGAAATTCCTCGCCGAGAACGGTGTCGAGGTGGTGGCCTCCCTGCCCTGCTATTCCAAAACAAATGTCGAACAACAACGTGGAAAAGGCGTGTTTGGCGAGTCTATCTCGGCACTGCAGCAGCTTAATTTGCTGGGATATGGCAGGCCGGGCACAGGTCTGGTACTGAACCTGGTCTACAACCCCGGAGGGCCGTCTCTACCCCCTGCACAGTCCGGTCTTGAGCGCGACTACAAAGAGCGACTGCAAGAAGACTTCGGCGTGGTGTTCAACCACCTGTTCACCATCACGAACATGCCCATCGCCCGATTCCGCACCGATCTCGAACGTTCGGATCAGCTCGAAAACTACATGCAGTTGCTGCTCGACAACTACAACCCGGCCACGGTCGATGGGGTCATGTGTCTCGACCAGATCAGCATCTCTTGGGATGGCCGCCTCTTCGACTGCGACTTCAACCAGATGCTCGAAATCCGGGCCCCTTTCAAGGCGCGCACCGTGTTTGAACTTGATAGCTTCGATGCCTTATCTGGGCAGCGCGTGGCGGTGGCCGACCACTGTTTTGGCTGCACGGCCGGTGCGGGGAGCAGCTGCGGCGGCACGCTAGATTAGACATTATTCCGCGATACGACTCCACAATGCCATCTCTGCCAGGAGCAGGAGTGGGTCTTCGTTGAGCAGCGGCAGCCCACTGTCGACGGGGGCGACAAACATCGGAGTCCCATCCAGATGCGTCCTGGGGTGGACGGCGACATGTTGTTGCTGACCACGCTGCCAGTCTTCGGCTGCCGAGGCCGTCCAAATCAGGTCCGGGGTGACGCCCCAAGATTCGGACCCGGGTTCACGGTGAACCATGGCTCCGTCTGGACGTCGCCACTCGGCGTTGGTGAGTTGGAGCGCGAATCCGTGCGTTTCGTCGAGGAAGAGGCCTTGGGACCACCCCTTGCCAAGGGATGTTTCACCGAAGATCCAGGCGTCGGCGTGATGATGGAGTGCGGCAGCGACCAGCTCTGCGGCTGAGGCTGTTCGGGCGTCGATCAACACCACTACGGGTAGCCCCTCCCAGAGGTCGCCGGGAAGCATCTCGTTCCACATGGCCATCCGGTTGCCGGACTCGTCGATCGTAGGTGCTTGAGGCTTGATGTTTCGCCCGGAGAGCGAGCCGACTAGACCCTCGCCGACAAACAGGTCGACCACGTTGGCCGCCGCTTGGACATCGCCGCCACCGTTGCCCCGCAGATCGAGGACCAAACCCTTTACATGAGGTGCTTGGTTCTTGAGGAGGTCGGCGACAGTCTCGTCGGTGTGGGGTCGGAACGCCTTGATTTGGGTGTATGCGATCTGCTGTCCGTCATCGAGCCACAGGGTCGGGGTGTTGTCGTCCGAGGTTTGCCAACCGAACACT
>JAACDH010000589.1 GCA_009936995.1 Rhodobacterales bacterium | reverse complement strand
TGGACTACCAGCACTGCCTTGACCTCTTGCTCGCCTCGGAGTGCAGCTCGCGCACGGACAAGCCGCTCTTGGAGTGGCCAGTTTTGAAGCGCCTCGCCGTCAATGGAGACCAAGGCATCGCCCTGATTAAGCCCCGCGGCCCAGGCCGGTCCTGCGGGATCGGGTAGCGTGACCCTCACCACGTCGCCGAACAGATCGATCGTGAGCCCGACGCCAACCTCGACACCGCTGTGGTGAATATCCCAGCCGGTCAGCCCCGAGGGCCAGACCACCGAAGACCAGGGGTCAAGCGCCCCGATGGCGCCTTCGGTCCACTCGGCCACCAACAACGCCTCGGGCATTCCCGCAGCCACGCCAATGGACAGCAACTCGGCCCCCTGCTGGGCCAGGCTGGCTTGGTCGGCGACCGGTACCGCGTCTTCACACGCGCGCAGTAGCTCGGACGACCTGGGTAAGGCGCTCACCACATCCGGGTGTGCCGCCACCAACGCCAGACGATTGGCTGCTGCCACGCTCATTCGCGTCCAAGGTGGGCTCACCCGATAGTCCGTGTGGATGCGTTCGAGTGCTGCTGGAAGCATCTTCGCGTTTACCCCGGCAAACGTCGTAAGTGTGTGTGGCTGTGCATCCGTGAGATATCGCTGTTGAACCAAGCCCTGGTCGAGCCGCGCACGGGCCTCACGTTGCGCTTGCTCGTGGAAGGACACATCCAAGTGGTGGGCCTCGGACAGCGCGACCCACGTGTTCGCCGCCTCCGCTGCGTCAGGCTGGGTGGCAATCTCGGCGAGTAACGAGGCCTCTAGCCCCGCGAACGCTTGCGGATCGAGTCGTATTCCTGCGGAAATGGCCGTGGTGGCACGACCCAGTTCCTTTGCTTGCAAAACCCGTTTCGCCGCATCTAAGAGATGCGATTGTTCGAGAGACCGGAGCGCTGTACGCTCAGTCTGCGACGCCGTCCATCGGGTGGAATAGGACCGAGGAACGTGAGTGAGTGCGGTCTGGAGGTCGCCCTTGGAGAACGACTCGGCGGCGGCGCCTGCGTCGGCTGGGCTATGGCAGGCCAGCAGTGTAAGAACAAGCTGCGCGTTCACTGAACCCTCCTGTGAAGCTGTGCGGTAAGCCTCTGTAACTGTCCCGCCGTGGTTCAACCGGATACCCTCGTCTTCCAATCAATGAGGACTTGTATGTCGGAGCAACTTTCGGTTCGCGACGAGAACTATCGACTGCCCATCCGTGTCGCAAATGCATTGGCGGGGTTAGCGGAAAAGCTTGGCCTTCCCTTGGGTACCGTGGAGTCAGCCTCTATTCTTCGGGCGGCAGCACGTCATACTGGGTTCTCGGACTTTGGGCCAGACGCCTTTCAGGAGCCTCTCGACTATCTCTGCGAGGCGGTCCACAACACCGAGTTCACGCCGCTGGCGCGCGTCATCATGCGACAGTCGTTCATCCGCGCGGCCTCGAATCGGCTTCACTTACAGCAGTTCCTGAAGACGCATCCCGAGGTCCGCGACCGGAAGACGGGACGTCCTGTTTTTGTGCTCGGTTTCCCGCGCACCGGCACCACTGTTCTTCAAAATCTTCTCCAGCTCCACCCAAAACGGCGCGCGCTTCAGCTCTGGGAGCTTGTGGCCCCAGTTCCCGTCGAGAACACCGAAGCCGACAAGAACAAACGGATCCGCGCCGCCAAGGGGATGACCGCTGCAGCCAATTGGATCGCCCCCGAGCAGGCCCAGATCCACTACATCGATGCGTTCACCGTAGAAGAGTGTTGGCCCTTGTTCGCGAACAGCTTTCGAGTCATGAACTACGACCTGCAATCTGGCCTCTCGGGTTACGGTGACTGGCTTATGCAGGCGGACATGGTTCAGGCCTACGAGGAGTACCGCCAGTACCTTCAGGTCCTCGAATTCCAAAAGCCGGCCGACCACATGGTCCTCAAGTGCCCCGAGCACCTGTGGTTTATCGACGCCCTGCTCGAGGTCTTCCCAGACGCGTGCATTGTGTGGAGCCACCGGGACCCGGTGCCGACCATTGCGTCGTATTGCAGCCTGATCTCGATGCAATGGCGCACGCTGTACGGTGGCTTCGACCCCCACGTGCTGGGTAATCACATCACCAACCGGTTCCACCAAGGGGTAGAGCGGGCGATGGCCTCACGCCAGACGGCAGACCCCAAGCGATTCTTCGACGTGAACTTCCACAACCTCGTCCAAGATCAGGCCGGCACTGTTCGCGAGATCTGCGAATACTTCGACCTGGATTACGGCGACGGCATGGATGAATCTATCCAGCATTGGCTACACAATGGTCGCGCCGACCATCGCGGCGCCCACAAGTACAGCACCGAGCGCTACGGCATCAACGTCGACGAGGTGCACGCCCGGTTTGCCGACTACATCCACACTTTCAAGGTAGACATCAAGTCGGCGTAGAGCGCTCTACTCGGCCGTCCGACGCTCGCGAGGGGCACGTGACTTGTCACCATCCGGTCGCCCGCGTTGGTGTCGCTCAAGTTCGGCCTCTTCCAAGAGGACTTGTTGGGTCAGCGTGAGCTGGGCGCGCATGGCCGCATGGGTGTCGATTCGTAGGTTCAGGGCTTCGGCCTTTAGGTCGTCCATTTCTCTGAGTTCGAGCTTCATCGCCTTTTCATCGCCCGACTCACGGGCTGTGCGGAGGGATTCGATTTGGGTTTTAATCCGTTGCCTGACGGCATGTCCTGCCACGCGGACTTCGGTAAGGATCGCCAAGATAGCGTCTTCTTGGTCGTCATCGAGTTCAAGGGTCTCGTCTAGATGGGCCACTTGTTGTTCGGGGCCAGGACGGGCGCTGTCCTCAAGTCCGGGCACGCCGGGGCCGGCGATGGCGACGGCGGGAAACGTGAATAGCGCAATAAGAGCGGGAGTGAAGAGGCGTTGCATGAGGGGGCTCCATGATGGGTTTCACAGCACACAACGGAGACGGCTCGCCGGTATTGGGTGCCTCGAAAAAAAAGTGGATCACCACACCCTTCTCATCGAGGAGATCCGTACCATCGCTCGAGGGTGTCGGTAGAGACCCCCAGGCGGTACAAAATGGGAAAGCTGTACATCACCCAAGTTGTGTACATTGGGCGGGCAATAAAGCGGCGACCACTCACCAGGACAGGTTTGGAAACCACCTCGATGCTTCCTTTTCGGCGAAGCCTTTGGGCGAGTTCGAGGTCTTCCATGAGCCGTTGGTCTTTAAAGCCTCCGAGGTCGTGAAAGGTGCTGCTCCGCACGAACAATGCCTGGTCGCCGTAGGGCAACTGCGTGTAGCTAGACCTGAAATCCGCCAGCGGTAGGAAGTGCCGAACCCAGCTAGAACCGATATCCTGAACGGTTTGGGTTCGGAATGCGCCTGCCACAACCGAGGGTTCGTCGAGGGCTTGTCGGATCAGCGCTGTGGCGTCCTCGGGGACGGTGACGTCGGCGTGCACGAACCAGAGCACGTCGCCTGACGCGGCCTGGGCCCCGGCGTTCATCTGACACCCACGACCACGCTTGGACTGCACCACCCGAGCACCGGCACCCTGAGCTAAGGACGCCGTAGTGTCATCGCTTTCGCAGTCCACAACTATGATCTCGTGCAGCCCTAATCGCCCCAGCCGCTCCACAGCCTGGGCGATTCTGGCAGACTCGTTCCAGACGGGAATGACCGCGGAGATCGTCACAGGCGCTGCGCTCTCGTGGGTGCGGTGCAGAAGGGCTCCAGGGGGCATGCGGGACAGACGCTGGCGACCCGGTGACCACGACACGCGCCCGAAATACCCAGGTGACATAAGCTGAAATCGTAGCCGACAGGGTCGTCAGGGTTAAGCATCGAGAGACGATGGGTGATTTGGACCGCCGTCTTCCAGTCCGCGGCCCGGCGGTCGGTCAGTCCCAAGAAACCCGCTACGCGATGCAGGTGAGTGTCGACAGGAATGATCAGCGAACGGATAGGCAGATGGGTCCAAACGCCAAGATCGACACCATCATTGGGACGGACCATCCAGCGCATATACAGGTTCCACCGTTTACACGCCGATCCCGAAGACGGGCGTGGAAGCCAGTAGCGAAACCCTCGTGGCAGACTGGATTCGTCGGGCAGCTGTAACTGTGCAGCGGCTTGGGTTCGGAGGCGCTGAATGCCAGTCTCGAGGGCCTCTTGGGCGGTGTTGCCGTCAAAGATATCGGCTACAGTGTGCCACGACTGTAGGCAGGCCTGCAGCGCCTCGAACAGCAGAATCCAATCTGGGCCGGTGTTGAAGCGGTACCTGAGGGGTAGCAGAAACGGCTCGTGGGCGGGTCCATGAAAGTCGCGAACAAATTTGGAGGGCCCGCCGTGCTGGTCGATGTAGTCAAACAGTGGATGCAGCACGCTGAAGAAAGAAGCAACGCGGCCGTATGCAAGGGTTGATGCAAAAATCCCCGCCAGCTCTTGGTCGGCAGGAACGGTGTATCGATGAACGAAAAATACAGGGTCGGTGGAGACCCGAGCCTCCAGCTCTATGTGCCCCTTCAGTGCGTCAAGTCTCTCTTTTAGGTGTTGTTGTTGTTGCGTCAACATGGGGGTGGCTCGGGAAACCAGCGCTCGGGAACATCGGTCAAGGTGAGTTCAATGTCGCGGTACCAGACCCGGTCTCGCAGGCTAGCGGGGAGTCGAGCGTGGTCTTTCGCGGTGCACACGAGTGGGGCTCCGTTGGCCCAGGTTAGCAGCGCGGATGCCAGGGCTTCACTGACCGGCTGGTGATCCCGGAGCGCCCAGCATCGGGCAGCCCGGTTGAGCTGACCGAAGAACTCTCCAGGATGCCCAATGCCCGCAAACGCCGCTACAGGACCGGCGGGAAGGGTCCCTTGGGTGCCGGAATGGAACCAGGGTCCTGGTCTTCGGACGGCCAGTGCGCCTACAGCCCCGCCCGGTCGTTCGTGGTGGTAGATCACCCCGTCTGCACGTTCTGGAATGGGCGCCTCACGTGCATCACCCGCCGGCAACCATCCTCGAGCATGCGGAAAACGCCCGTCTACCACCACTAAATCGACATCTCTATGCAGGTGGCGGCGTTGGAGGCCGTCATCGAGAATAATGACAGTGACGCCCTGATCCGCGAGTGCCTGCGCGGCTTGGACACGGTCGGGGTGGGCTGCGACCGTCCATCCTTGTTCGGCAAGCATCGCGCCTTCATCTCCCAGCTCGGTGCTTCGATGTCCTCGCCAGGATGCACCGAGGCCCGATCCGGTGCGGCGGTAGCCTCGGGTGGCGATACCGGGCCGGTGCCCACGCAGTTGAAGCTGCTCTGCCATCCAGCGAACGGTGGAGGTGCGTCCTGGGCTTCGGGCGTTGGCCGAGCCGATCGAGACCACGGGCACCGTTAGCCGTGCGGGCGTGCGCCACGTCCAGCTGTGTCGATGGAGTCGCTCGGCGAGTCGGTACGCAGGCGTGAGCGGCTTTGCCCAAGGCCGTGGAGGGCGGACTGGTGCCGGGGCTCCCAGATACGGTCGAAGTGCACGGACGGTTCGAATGGCCGCGTCTTGCTTTGGGACCGCAGGCAGGGTGCCGATGGCCTGTTGTATTGCCTCGCCGAGGCGGTCTTCCGTCGTGTGAAACGCGTTGACTGAACAAAAACCATCGCCCTGAGAAGCGGTATGCGGACCGCAAACGACGGGGACCCCTGCCCGCGCGGCGCTCAATGGACTGTGCCCGCCGACCACGAGGTCGAATGTGCCACCAATTACGGCGAGCTGGGCGCCCGCATAGAGCGCGTCCAACTCTCCCATCGTGTCGAGCACGACCACGTCTAGCGTTTTGGGGACTGGGCCTGTGATCTGTGTTCGCAGCTGATAGTTCAGCTGCCTGTCGCGGAGCATGGCCTCGATCTCGGGCAAGCGCACGAGGTGTCGAGGGGCCAAAAGCCAGGTGCCAGCGTAATTCGAATCCAGACAGCGGGCCTCGTCGCCTGGGCGGGTGTTGGCGGCTACCGCAAAGTCACCACACCATACGAGTGGCGACCGCTTGACGCTCGCGCTGGCCTTCAGGTTGCCGCCTACGACTACCGGTACATCGCATCGGGCGCCGAACCAACGGGCGCCGACCTCGGACTGGACCACCGCCAAGTCGCCAACGCCGCCGAGCGCCAGCCAGCGCGCGGTTCCCGCTCCGGGTCGGGCCGACACCCGGACGACGGGGACGTTGTCTCGCTTGGCCTGGGCGGCGAGCTTGGGCCACCAGGCCCCCTCGACGAACACCACGCCGCATGGTCGACACTGGGACCACACGGGAGCCAACGTAAAACCGTGATCGACGGGTCGCCGCATGGCGGTCACCTCTGGCCAGGATTGAGCGAGTTCCCGGGCGAGCTTGACGCCGGTGTCGGTGTCGACCGTCCACAGCACCGGCTGGTTGAGTGCCTCAATCAACGCCGAGGCAGCCCGAACCTCACCTACGCTTGCCGAAACCACCCACAAGGCTCCCGGTGTCACGGCTGGCGTAGACAGCCCGAATCGCTCGGCGATGTCAGAGCGAAGCCTCGGATGTGCGAGGTGTGCGCCAGCCCATGGCAAGAGCCCCGGAGCCAACAACCAGTCGAGGGCCGTCACGGGAGCGCTCGCAGTGCTTCGAGCATCTCGGGCACACCGTTGGGGTGGTAGCCCACAAAAACGTTCACCACACGCCCCTCAGCGTCGACGACAAACGCGGTAGGGATTTGCTCGATGTGTAAGGTTGCCGCCAACCGTGGCGACCAGATGTGAGTGAGCTGAGTCCAGCGGTGCTTGCGATAGGCCCGTTGCCAGACGCCGATCTTGGCGTCGGTGGAGAGCGCCACGACGTTTAGGGCGGTGCCTTCTACGGCCTGGTTGAGCTGCGGCAACTCTTGGAGACAAGGCCCGCACCAGCTGGCCCAAAACGTGAGCAAGTACGGTTTACCCGCAAGTTCAGCGCTCCCAACTCCCTGGCCTTGGATGCCCTCACCCGTCCACTCTGACAGCAAGAACCCGGGCCCTGGAGCCACCTGTGTGGGCATCGCTTGGTCGTTTCGTGCCTTGTGCAGGGCCGCCAGTCGTGCGCCGTAGTTACGCCGCGCGATGTTGTACGCCCGCACCGCCGCATGGGACGCCACTTGGGCGTCGCCGACACCCGGGTAGGTGCGCTCGACGGCATCGCCCACGTCGGCCCCCTGGTTCTTGGCCACCGACCAGGCCACGAAGGCGGAGTCCACGTGGCCTGCTTGCTCGAGTGCTCGGGCGCGTTCGGCGGTGAGTCCACCATCGAAGGGCGCCATCAAGCTGTCGACCCAGGACTGGGCAAGAACGTCTGGGGGGACGGGCGTGGCGCCGTCAACGGGCAGCGCGTTTAGTCCGGCCCGCAAGGTGGCCCAACGTTGTTGTGGGTCTAGGCCGTGAGCAATCGCTGCCGCGGTGCGAGCCATCTTGGGGGCTCGTTCTTCCATGCCCAGCTCGGCGATGATGCCGTACAGGTCGGCAAGCAGCAGCGCCCGGTACGCCAGGTCGAGGTCGCCTTCGTCATTCCATCGAGGCTCGGAGGCGAGGATGCGACCACGCTCTGCCTGGACCAGCGCCGCTTCACTGAGTTCCATCTGCTGGAGAAACTGAGCGTGTGCCAGAAGCGCCTCGGGCGTCTGCACCGTGTTTGTCAGTTGGGTCCACGCAGCTCCGGCTTGCTCGAACCGTTCTTTCTGCACGAGACTGTCCGACCAGCTGCGGGTGATGTCTAGCAGCTCTTCGTCGGTGCCATCTGGCAGGGTGCCGTCTTGTTTCATCCCAAGAACGTGCCCCATTCCCTCGCGCATGGGCGTGTTCCACAGGGTTCGGTACAGCGGGCGTTCGAGTCCCATGGCGCCAATTTGTTCGACGGCCGCCTTGCTATCCGTGTGGATTCGAGCTGCGGCGAAGAGGCGTAGAGATCGATAGTGGAGCAATGCGTCTTTGGGGTTTTCGGTGAGCGCCACCCGAGTCTTGGCGACCGCCCTTTTTTTGAAGCGTTCGATGGCGCGCGATGGATCGGCGGCCCAGATCTCGACCAAGGTTTGAGGTTGTTTCGGATTGTCGCGCATCCAGCTCCGAGAAAGCCTTGCGGCGTATTTGCTGTTGCCAGCTTCCGCATGGGCGCGAATCTTTAGCCGCGCGACCATCTCGTTGTTGGGGAGATCTGGAAGGTGGTCCAACGCGGTGAGGTCTGCTGTGGCGTTGTAGCTGGCCCAGGCCCAGGCGATTCGTCCGCCGTCAGAGTCCGCCAGCACCCCCAGGTCGTTGGCTGTCAGGATGCCCAGATTCACTTGCCACCACATCCAAGCGATGCGCGCGGCGGCGTCTGAATTCGCGGCGTGGGCGATCTCGGCCTCGGCCACCTCACCCATGCCCATCATCTGGCTGGCGCGGAGGTAGACTCGCCAGGCCATTTCACTTTCCGGATCTACCTGTAGCGCCTTTATGGCGAGGTCCCTTCCCTGCTCTGGCGCGTTACGTGCCATGGCCGCTTTGGCTCGTTCGATGGGCAGCGCAGCGTTGACTTGGACGGTCGGTTCCGCACCCCATGAGATGGATATCAACGCCAGCAGGAAGGCGGTCACGCCTTGTTGAGTCGCTCGGTGATGGCCTTTAGGACGGGAGCGCTGACGTACTTCGAGACATCGCCACCATTCAAGGCGATTTCTTTCACCAGCGACGAAGAGACAAAGATGTTCTGCGGTTCTGTGAGAAGGAAAAGCGTTTCGATACCCGTTAGATCACGGTTCGCGAGTCCATTTCGGAACTCGATGTCGAAATCAGACAGGGCCCGAAGCCCCCGAAGGATGACCCCTGCCCCCTCT
>JAACDH010000588.1 GCA_009936995.1 Rhodobacterales bacterium | reverse complement strand
GTTGCAGCCAGCCGGACAGACCGTCCAAGTGGCGGCGTTGGCGTGGGTCGACAGCAGAGCGAGTAACACGAGAATTCCCATGGCGGGAGAGTACCATCGGAGACGCGGACTTTCGTTATGCTACGAGGGTTCGGAGAGCATTCGCTAATGAAGTAGGGCGGCCCTTGCTTCTTCGGGTGAAGCGATCTCGCGGCCGGCGTTCCGCGCGCACTGGGCGAGGGCGTCGATCAACGCACCATTGCCGTCAGCCTTTTCGCCGTTCGGCAGGTAGAAGGTGTCCTCGAGGCCGGTTCGAAGCATGCCGCCCAGCTCGGCCACGCGCTGCTGCAGCGGCCAGATCTCGGCGCGCCCGATGACCGTGGCCTGCCACAGGGAGTCGGGGTTCTTGTATCGAAGCAACAGCTCGAGCAGGTCGACGTCGACGGGCATCCCGGAGTCTACGCCCATGACGAAGTTGTAATGGGCGGTCTTGACCATTCCAGCCTTTAGGTACAGACCCACCGAACGCACGATGCCGACGTCGAAGCACTCGAACTCGGGCATGCAGTGGTTTCGATTCATGGCGTCGACCATCTGCTGGATTTTGTCGACGGGGTTGTCGAAGAGCATGGGTGGCCAAGCCCAGTCGCCATTTTTGCGGACCTTTAGGTAGTTCAGGCTGCCGGCGTTGCAGGCGGCGATCTCGGGTTTTAGGGCGTCGATGCAGGCGATGGGTCCGCTGACGTCGGGTCCGATGAGTCCGGTGGTTTGGTTGATGATGACCCCGGGACAGGCGTCGCGGATGGCGTCGGAGCAGGCCTTGGCCACCACAGGATCCCAGGTGGGGAAGTGGCCCAGTCCGTCTTGTTGGTTGCGGAAGTGGATGTGCATCACCGAGGCACCGGCGTCGTAGGCCTGCTTTGCCGAGGCGGCCATCTGTTCGGGGGTGACCGGGACTGGGTGGCGTTTGGGGTCGGTGAGTACGCCATTGACGGCGCAGGTGAGGATCGCTTTATTGTCCATCGGTGTTCTCTCCATCGAGGGGTTCGAGGCGCACCAACAGCGCACCCGACTCCACTTGTGTTCCAGTTTTTACGTATACTTCGGCGACGGTCCCTGCTCGGGCGGCGGGGTGCTGGGTCTCCATCTTCATGGCCTCGACCACCGCCAGGTTTTGGCCGGCGCTCACCGAATCTCCGGGGGCGACTTGGACGGCGACCACGGTACCGGCGACGCTGGCGCAGACCTGATCGGGATGGACCGCGTCTTCGCCGGCCTCCCAGGGCCGTTCCTGCTCGAACACGTAGCTACCATCGGGCTGAGCGAGGTGCAGCTTACTGAGATGCAGCAAGGCACGGGCCGATCGGGTGATGCCGTCGCTTTTGTAGTGCACAACGTCACCTTCGCAGCACAGGAGGGTGACGGGGTTGTTTTCCCGTGGGTTGAGGGTTCGGGTTTGCTCGCCGCAGACCAGGTTGAGTTCGACGTCGGTGACGATGGAGGTGCACAGTGGCTGGATGTGAGCGGCGCCGAACAAGGCGGCGGCCAGGTGCCAGTCGCGGTCGGAGGGCTGTGGGCGTTGCAGCTGTGCTGCGCCAGCGGTGCCCCACTCGTCGAGGGTGTTGACGTGCAGGGTTGGCGTGCGGAACTCGCTGGATTGAAGCAGGGCGATGAGAAAGTCTCGATTGGTCTGCAATCCGGCGATGGGGAGGTCTTGAAGGGCGATGATCAGTCGTCTACGGGCCTCGTCACGGTCTGCGCCGTGGGCGATAATCTTGGCGATCATGGGGTCGTAGAACGGCGTGACGTGGCCACCCTCGACCACGCCGGCGTCGACGCGGAGCACCAGATGGATGGTGACGGCTTCGGGTCGAAATCGCAGTAAGGTGCCTGTTTGTGGGGCAAAGTCGTTGTAGGGGTCTTCGGCATACAGCCGGGCCTCGATGGCGTGGCCGGTGAGGGCGATCTCGTCCTGCTCCTTGGGCAATGGGGCACCTGAAGCCACCTGGAACTGCCAGTCGACGAGGTCGATATCGCAGACCTCTTCGGTGACCGTGTGCTCCACCTGGAGGCGGGTGTTCATCTCGAGGAAGTAGTGCTCTCCCGACGGATCGAGCAGGAACTCCACGGTTCCCGCGTTCTGGTAGCCCACGGCCTTGGCGGCGTTGACGGCGTCGACGCCAATGGTGTGGGCCTGCTCGGCGGTGAGGCCCGGTGCAGGGGCCTCCTCGACCACCTTTTGGCGTCGGCGTTGGGCGGAACAGTCTCGGGTTCCCAAGTGAATGACCGAGCCATGAGAATCACCAAACACCTGGACTTCGATGTGTCGACCGCCGGTGATCAGGCGTTCGAGCATCAGTCGGCCGTCGCTAAAAGCGCTCTGTGCCTCGCGGCGGGCCGAGACGATGGCCTCGGCCAGCTCGGAGGCCGCGTTCACCTGGCGCATTCCGCGGCCACCGCCGCCGGCCGTGGCCTTGATGAGCAAGGGGAAGCCTACTTTTTCGGCCTCGATGGCCAGACGCTCGGGGGAGTCGTCGTCGCCGGAATAGCCCGGGATGAGCGGGACGCCGGCTTGGGCCATCTGGGCTTTTGCCCGCGCTTTGTCGGCCATAGACCGGATGGCACTGGGCGGCGGTCCGATGAAGGTGACGCCAGCGTCCGCACAGGACTGGGCGAAGTCGGCGTTCTCAGCGAGAAACCCGTAGCCCGGATGGATGGCATCGGCGCCGGTTCTGCGGGCGGCATCGAGGATGACTTCGGCTCGAAGATAGGAGTCGGCGGAAGCAGATCCACCGATGTACACAGCTTCGTCGGCGAGCTGTACGTGGGGGGCGTTGGCGTCGGCGTCGCTGTACACGGCCACCGAACGGTAGCCGTGTTCGTGGGCGGCCTGAAGCAGGCGAACCGCGATTTCACCCCGGCTTGCCACCAAGATTTTGGAGAAGGCCATGGGTGTGTCCTACTTCTTACGGCGCTTGGGAAGGGTGTCTTCGAGCTTGCAGAGAATGCCGAGCATGACTTCGTCGGCGCCTCCACCAATGCTCACCAGCCGCAGGTCTCGGTAGGCGCGGGACACCATGGTCTCGGCCGCGAAACCCATGCCGCCCCAGTATTGAAGGCACGAATCGGTGAGCTCGCGGGCTAAGCGACCACTCTTTAGTTTAGCCATGGAGGCCAGCCGGGTGACATTCTCGCCCTTTACGTAGTCATCGGTGGCCCGGTAGGTGAGGGACCTGAGAAGCTCGACCTCGGTGCGCAACTCGGCCAAGCGGTAGTGGACCACCTGGAAGTCGAGGATGGTCTTGCGGAAGGCTTGGCGTTGTCGGGTGTAGGCGATGGTCTCGTCGATGAGGCGGTCGAAGAAGTGCAGGCAGTTGGCCGCGCCCCAAAGTCGCTCCTCTTGGAATTGAAGCATCTGGTACATGAAGCCCATGCCCTCTTGGCCGATGAGGTTGCGCTGGGGGATGCGGACGTCGTCGAAGAACAGTTGGGCGGTGTCGGAGCTCCACATGCCCAGCTTATTGATCTTGTGGTTGTCGATGCCGACTCTGTCGATGCGCACGATGAACAGG
>JAACDH010000587.1 GCA_009936995.1 Rhodobacterales bacterium | reverse complement strand
CCGAGGGTGGGTTGGCCTTTGGCCTGCATGACCCGGTTGGGTACGTAGCGCCAGGCCCGCCGGATCGAAAACATGGTGGCGGGCGCGGCCAGTACATCGGCTGACAGATTGCGTAGCGGCGAGTAGTCGTCGAGCACGTAGAAGCCGCGGCCGAAGCTGGCGGCGACGAGGTCGTCGTCGCGGCGCTGGATGGCGAGGTCGCGCATGGCAATGGTGGGCACGGTTGCGCTGTCGCCATCGCCGGCGGGGCCTTTGCCCAGCAGATGCCAGTGGTCTCCGTGGTCCAGCGACACGTAGAGCCCGTTTTCGGCGCCGATAAACAACAGGTCAGGGTCGATGTGGTCTTGTTCGATCTGCCAGATGGTCACGCCGTCGGGCAGGTCGCCGCGGATCGAACGCCATGTCTCGCCCTGGTCGACGGTTTCGTACAGGTAGGGCGTGTAGTCGCCGTTTTTGTGGTCGTCGGCGGCCACGAAGGCCGCGTCGGCGCGGTGCAGGCATGCCTCCACGTCGTTGACGAACGCTTCGGCGGGCAGCCCCGGTAGTTCACCGGTGCGGCGCCAGGTGGCGCCCCCGTCGACTGATGTCTGGACGAGTCCGTCGTCGGTGCCGATGTAGAACACGCCTTCGGTCACCGGTGATTCGGATAGGTCGGTGATGGTGGCGTAGAACGACATGGCCATGTGGTCGTAGAGGTCGTCCACGCTCCACACACGGTCACCGGTGGGCAGTTCGTAACGGTTGGCGCCGCCGGTGAGGTCATCGCTGATCGGGGTCCACGAGTCGCCCCGGTCGTCGCTTTGCCAGACCCGTTGGGAGGCGACATAGATGCGGCCGGCCCGATGGGGGCTGGTCACGATGGGTGCGTCCCAGTTGAAACGTTCGGGCGGGTCGCCGGGATCGGGTTGAGGTTGGATGTCGGTGAGTTCCATGGTGCGCCGGTCGTGGCGCATCACGTTGCCGACCTGCCATTCGAGATAGCTGATGTCGGGGTCGTGGGGGGCGAAGGCCACCCGGTAGCCGTCGGCGCCGAGCGGCACCCACCAGTCCTGGCTGCGCACACCGTCGGTGTGGGTGGTGCGGGTAGGGCCGGCCAGGGTGCCGAGGTCTTGGGCGCCGCCGAGGATGGTGGCGAACGGCACGCTGGCGTCGACGGCCACTCGGTAGAACTGCGAGATCGGCAGGTTCGACATGCGGCGAAACGACACACAGTCGTCGAACGTCTCGTAGAGGCCGGCGTCGCAGCCGACGAGAAGATGATCGGGTTCGGTGGGGTCGATCCAGACGGTGTGGTTGTCGGCGTGCTTGTTTTTGCCCGTCTCAGCCGGGTTGAACGTTTTGCCGCCGTCGCTGGTGACATGAAGGAACACGTCGACCTGGTACACCTTGTTGGCGTCGACCGGAGAGGCAAACAGTTCCTGGTAATAGTGCGGGCCGGTGCCGCCCGACATGTAGCTGTTGCGGCGGTCCCAGGTGCGGCCCCGGTTGGTGGAACGGTAAAAGCCCTTGTTTTTGGGGTCGGCGGGGTCGTCCTCGGGGGCTTCGATAGTGGCGTAGACGAGGGTGGGGTCGGCGGGGGGGACGGCGAGGCCGATCTTGCCCAGGTTGCCCGACGGGAGACCCTCGCTGAGCTGGGTCCAGGTGGCGCCGCCGTCGGAGGAGGTGTGGATGCCCGAGCCGGGGCCGCCGCCCATGAAGGCCCGCACGTTGCGGCGACGCTGATAGGTGGCGGCGTGGATCGTGTCGGGATCGTCGGGGGCGAAAACGGCGCAGGTGACACCGGTGTCGTCGTCTGTTTCCAGGCTGCGGTCCCAGCTGGCACCACCGTCTCTGGTCGTGAACAGGCCGCGTTCGCCGCCCGACGACCACAACGGACCCTCCGCCGCGACATGAACGGTGCTGCCGTCACGGGGGTCGATGAGGATGTCGGCGATGTGTTCGGTGGCGGCCAGGCCCATGTGGTCCCACGTCGCGCCGCCATCGAGGCTGCGATACACGCCGGTGCCCCAGGCCACATGGCGGCCGCTGACCGCCTCGCCGGTGCCGACCCACACCGTTTCGGGACGGTTGGGGTCGACGGCGATGCAGCCGATCGAATACGACTGCTGATGCTCGAAGATCGGCGTCCATGTCGTGCCTGCGTTGGTGGTCTTCCACACGCCGCCCGAACCGACCGCCACGTACCAGGTCGACGGTCGGTGTGGGTGCACGGCCAGGTCGGCGATGCGGCCGCCCATGAGGGCCGGGCCGATGCTTCGGAGGCCGAGCCCGCCAAGGGCCCGGGTGACAGGGGAGGGTTCGCTGCTCATGTGAAGGCGAGGTTAGGGGATGGGTGTGATGCCACGCTCAACAGCAACGCCGGGAACGCTATTTGCTTGGCTCGGATTCGATCTGGCGGAGTAGCCACCGGATCTGGTCGACCTGCACGACAACGCCGGTGGGTAAGCCAACGGGCATGGGCCCATTTGTCAGCGGCGCGACCTGTGTCGCCCACAGAGCGCAACAGCTGAGACCAGGACAGTGAACGAGGCCATCGGACGAGTGATCAGTCGGCTGTGATGGTGAGGTCGTAGCTTGCGTTGCCCCGTGTGCCGCCCACCACGATCGTGTAGATGCCGTCGCCGAGTGTGATCTGTGCCCCGCTGGCCTCGGCCACGAGAAGAGAGCCCGATGGTTCGGCCACATCAAATACGGCGTTGTCTTCGAGCGAGATGATCGAGAGAGTGACAGTTTGACCGGGAATGCCTTCGAATTTGTAGCGATCGCGATCACCGCGGATAACCGAACCGGACACCACCTTCTCCACGCCGGGGTCTATCGAGATCACGTTGAAACGTGCGTCCATCGAGGATGCCACGCCCTCGAGCCCAAAGGATTCGAGAATCACCCCAGTGTTGTCACGGACGCGCAGCGTCGACGCAGTATCGATACTGTCTGGCCCCGTCATCGGTGAATAGAGTGAATAGGTGAAATCGCCGTTGCGCCATCCCTTCACACACTCACCGTCACGACAGGTGACGGTTCCGCCGTCGAGTGCAAGGCAACCGGCCGGCAAGCCCGAGAACCGGGCGTCTTGATCACAGCCGTAATAGGTGAGGTCGCCGGTGCCGTTCACACCGTCCCAACGTTCTTGTTGTCCGACGACGATCAGCCAGTCGTCGTTAGCCACGACATCCCAGCTGTCCCCGAGTACCACTGCGTCCGACACCAACCATTCCTCTCGGGTTTCCCCGCAGGGTTCGCTGCTCTCACAATCATCGACTATCTCGATCGTGTAGACGAGCCACGACGTTGTGGCAACCAACTCGTCGGCACGTTCACAGATCTCAACCGTGGCCGAAGCCCCAAACGTGTCTCCCAAGCGATCTGTCGCTGTCAGGTAACAGGCGATGTCTCCCGTGCCGAGTTCTGTGATGAAACCGATCTCATCCAACGAGGGACCAGGGGGCGGTTCGGTCGCATCCGAGACGGGTGCTTCCGGCTCCGGTTCCTCATCTGAGCCAGCAACGTCTTCGTCCTCGCCAGGCGAGGTCGTGGTGGTGGTCGATGGTTCCGGCGCGATTGTCGTCTCGCTCGTCGGAACCTCCGTGGTCGTCGCCGGAGTTGTGGTTGGAGTTGTCGTTGGAGTCGCTGTGGTCGTCGCGGCCGAAAGCTCAGAACCCTCGCCGCCGCAGCCACCGAGCAGCACGACAAAGATGAGGCCGAGCACCGACTGCGGCCACCGCCCACGAGATCGAAAAGTCTGTGTGCACGTGTGTCCGGGGGCTGCCATGGCGCAGCACGATACCGGAGTCGCCGCAGTGGTGGCCAAACCGTGCAACGCCATAAAAAGGGCGGATGTCAGCCGCCTCACCAGCCCAGAAAATGGCCATGCCGGCGGCACCCGGTCAGCCTGTTAGCTAGCGGTGCTAACGAAGTGGTCGTTGGTTAAGACCGATTCGCCTTGCCACCGGTAGGCGACGAGCGGCCCGCCTTTGGCGACGCTGTAGTCGACGCACGCGGTGCGATCGCTGGTGATGGTGGGTGTGCCGTTCTCCCAGTAATGGCCGTAAAGCACCGGCACTGCGTCGCTGTATGGTTCGACGGGCGGCGGCTTGTCCAGCGGGGTTTGCGGCAGCGGCGGATACTCGCCGCCGTCGGCGGTCTTTGAGCCTTTGGGGATGAGGGCTCCGGCCCGAAGGCTCGTTCCGGCGTCGGCGCTCCACCACCTGTACCGCGCCTCGAAGCGAGGGCTGCCCTCCTTGTCCGGGTACGGCTCAGGGATGGCGATCTCGGGGCCTTTGAGCAGATGTTCGATCGCCTGGTGCTCGGCGCTTTTCTTGCGGGAGGCGGCGATCACCAGTTCTTCAGTAAGAGAGTTACCGACACCGCACATGCCGGCGATGTCGATCTGCGCCTTCGGATCCCAACACGCATGAACGACACGGAGCTCACCCAAATCCAGCCATAGCGGCAGCGTCATGAACCACTGGAGGTGCTCATGGTGGAGACCACTTCCTTCGACAACCTGGCGAAGGTATTCCTTGTGCTGCTTGTGTTTCTTGTCGCTGTGAGGCCGAAGGTACGTGTCAGGGTCGTCGGGGTCTGGGGTGGCCCAAGCAATGGCGTTGAACTCGTGGTTGCCAAGGGTGATCTGAGCTTTGCCGGCCTCGACCATCGCCCTGACGATCTCCACGGTTTCGCGCTGTTTCGGCCCTCGGTCGATGAGGTCTCCCACAAAGATGGCTCGACGGGTCGGGTGCGTCCACACGCCATCGACGCGTTGGTAGCCGAGCATGGCGAGCAACTCGACAAGCTTGTCGGCATGCCCGTGAATATCACCGATGATGTCGAAGCCGTGGCTTGATGTGGTCATGGTTCAGACTCTCCTCCGCCGGTT
>JAACDH010000092.1 GCA_009936995.1 Rhodobacterales bacterium | reverse complement strand
CCTTCCGCCATTGGCGGCGCCCCACCTGCTCGATTCGCTCCAGCGCCTCGTTCCGCTGACGCCATGCTCCTTGCGCCCGAAAATCGACGACTGCCATGGATTTGGGCGGTATCACTATCTTCAAGGTAGGAGAGCCAATCGCACTCACCGCCTCATACAGCGCTCTCGAGTCGTAGGCCCCATCCGCTGTGAAGCGGTCGATCGCAGTCCGCAATCCGCCGAGGAGGGGCTCGACAGTGCACTCGTCAGCCGTTCCGGACCAAGGATTGGCTCTGGAGAGGCGGTCCGCCGCAGACGGTTCAGGAGTTCTGGAAGGTTGAGGTCGATCAACAGGTGCTCGGACGCCCCCAGAATTGCGCTAAGCGAAGTGTTGTGCTCGGCAATGGTGCCGTCGGCGTCGAGGAGCGCAATGCCGTCTGGGCTCGACTCGATCATGTGTCGAAGGTGCGGGACTTGTCGGTTTGCGACGCTGAGTTCGTACCCGAGCCGCTTGTTTTCTCTGCGGAGCCTGCGGAGTTGTCGCGTGAAATCCAGCGTCGCGCTGTCGTCTACCGACATCCAGGCCCTGCTGTACCAGCACGCATCGCACTGTTGATAAAGGATTTGACGGCGCGAAAGTCCTGAAGCCCGAGGTGTGCGATGCCGGTCGGCGCGAGCATGCAGGGGATGCGGTCCAGCTCGCCCCGCCACCAGTCGCCCAGCTCGTCAAGCAACTCCGGCTCATCCTCCACGGTGGGGAGCTTCAGGTCGGCGACGAGTGCATGCAGTTCGTCTTCTCCTAGTTCTGCGCCTTCGATCCAGTAGGCGCGGAAGATCGCCCGACGCAATAGGTACGCCCGTTCGGGTGCCTCGTCCTCAAGGGCGTTCTGAAGCAGCAGCGCCTTTCGGCTGTTGATCCAGCCGGAAGGGCGGACCACGCCGAGGTCGGGCGCTCGGCGCTGCACGTCCGACACCTCACGGTCGAGTGTGTCCTTGTCGCCCTGGGAGTTCGATCCGGCGATGGGCAGGTCTGGCCGATGCTCGATGCCGACCCAGCGAACCCGTGCACCCGTGCACCCGCACCTAGCTGGTGGACCCACTCGTTGAGCGTGTAGCAGTAAGGGCAGTTAAAAGACGACCAGGACTCGTGCCGTCGGGAAGGGAAGCTGCACTCGGTCACGCATTTCAAGCGTCCTTCAATTTTTAAGCACTTAACCACCTAATCCGATGACAATGGCGTCTTTTCTTGGTCTCAGCGCAGGTGAATCCGGTCACTCGACTGCCGTCGTGGTGCAAGAAGACGGCATTGAAGTTCAGACTTCCGGACCCAGCCATCGAATGGGAGGATATCTCCTCGGGGTGCTCTGTAATCGGTCTAGATATCGGGCAGCCGCCGAGGCGGAGCTCGATGCGTCAAGTTGGTGACAGGTATCGCTCGGCACTCCCTAGAGAGCGCAACACACGAGCCCGAATGCATCACAGCTGAGGGACACCGAGTCACGATTCCTTGGCTGCCACCCTTGTGACCCGCACGAGATGTCCAGTCATTCGAGCCTGGCCACTCAGCGGTTCCATGTGTTCCGCGCCGCCGGGAATGGCCCGATTCACATTCGCTCCGCTCAGTGATTGGGCTCGGCCCACCCGTGACCGACGGTGCCCCCAACCATGCGGCATGGCGACCACTCCGGGCATCAGCTCGGTCGTCAAGGTCACCGGCAGTCGAACCGGGGCGCCGCCGCCTCGCACGTCTACAAGCCCGCCCTCTAGGATGCCTCGGGTGTTGGCATCCACAGGGTTCATCCGAAGGGTGTTCGTACGCGGGCGTTTGATTGTAGGGTGATTGTGCATCCAGCTGTTGTGCGTCCTTCGCTCCCGAAGCCCAATCAACCGCAACGTCTCGGGTGGTTGCTTCGTCTCCAGGTGGCTCTCGAAGCGGGCCACATCCGCTAGGAGTCCCGCCGGCGCTGCGTTGATCCGTTCGCCCAGTCGACCCAGCTGCTCGACCAGCGCGCCGCCGTCGTTGGGTGGCAGTAATACGCCGGCAGGATTCTGCTGAAGTGTGCTCAGCGATATCTGCCCACCCCACCAGAGCAAGGCGCGAAGAATGGGGTCGGGTGTGACCCGTGGGCTGCCCGGAAGGCGAGCAAGGCCTGCGTTCAACCAGGGAAACACGTTGCAGACTGTGGTGCCGAAGGGCGAGATACCTGCCGCCATTGAAAGGTCGGTGAAGATACGCCACTCCTCTCGTCTTTCCGCGGCCGGCGGAACAACCGCGGGTGTGTACTGCGCGTAGGGGGTCTCCTGCAGGTGCAGCCAGCCGATCGGGAAGTCCGTATGCTCAAGCATGTCGGTGGCCGGTAAGACGTAGTCGGCCAACGCGGCGGTCTCGCCCATGTACAGATCAATCGAGACCAAGAGCTCGAGGTGACTACGCGCGCTGTGGAACCGATCGCCCGGAATGGAGTGTGCAGGGTTGCCAGCAGAGACAATCAGGGCACGGATTCGGTCTGGATTGTCGACGACGATCTCGTCTGCGAGTGCTCCACTCGGAAATGCGCCCGCTATCCGAGGCCAGCCGTGCGCTAACGTCCTTGCCTGGTCCCGCCCCCGCGATTGACCAGGTGCAAGCGCGATGAGGTCGACCGGAGAACGGACCAGCACTTGCCCTCCCGTGCGGTCCAGGTTGTCGGTGACCAGTAACAGTACGTAGATCAGCCAGGTGCAGAGCGAGCCGAACCCGCTCATGTTTACGCCCGTAGAGTGGTAGATCGACGCGCCGTCCGCGTCTCGGAAACCCTTCGCTAGATCGCGGATGGTATTGGCGGGGATTCCCGTGACTTCCGCTGCCCGTTCCGGGGTCCAATCGGCTGCGACTGCCCTGGCCTCGTCCAGGCGGTCGACAGGCAGCGAACCGGCCGCCTGCGCGGGTGAGTCGCAGATCTCGTGAATCATGGCAAGCAGCAGGGCGGCGTCGGTACCCGGATGAATGAACGCGTGCTCCCCAACCCGCCGTGCGGTCTCGGTCAACCGAGGGTCGACGACGACCACGCGGCCTCCCCGGTCAACAATCTGCTGTAGTCGGCGCAGGGGGTGGGCAATCTGGATGATGGACATCTGACTGACGGCCGGATTCGAGCCCAAGCAGAGCAAAAATGACGTCCGTGAAACATCTGGAATGGGTTGAACCATCGGATGGCCGAACATCTCGCTGGCCACAAAGAACTTGTTGTTCGAGTCCACGGAAACCGACGTGAACAGGTTCGGAGAGCCCAGCGCTCGCATGAAACTATCGGCGAACAGTACATGGGCAAAACTGAAGAACGAGGGGTTTCCGCGGTACATGCCGATGGCGCGAGACCCATGGTCACTACGAATTTCCGCGAGTTTCGCGCCAATTTCCGCGATTGCCTGGTCCCAGGAGATCCGAACGAAGTCCTCACCCACACGTTTGAGCGGGTGATTCAAACGTTTTGCGTCATGGTGAATCTGTCCCAGACCCATCCCTTTGATGCAGCCGAAGCCAAGGGTGGCCGGGTGGGACCGATCCGGTTTGATTCGCCCCACGCGAAGCTCCTCTGACACCTGCACATTGAGTCCACAGTGCGCCTCACAGATCCGGCAAAAAGTCGTCGTCTCGGTGTCCCGGGCTTGCGGGTCGGCCGGCTTGGTGAAGCGCATTGCAGCCGCGAAGGCCAGGCCCGTCCAACTGGTCATCAGGACAACGATGCCCAAAAACAGAGGCGGCAGATCCTGTGCATCGCCCGCCAAGAAGGCCGCTGTGCCTCCCCACGACAGTGCACGGGGAACACTGAACCACATCCATGCCGAAACCGACAGCATAATCAGCGGGAGGACGCGGGGCAGCGCGCCCCCAATCCAGTGACCGAAGGCAGCCCCAATGAGAATACTGGCGCCACCGCCAAGTGCGACTCCCAGACCATTGTCGACAGACACCAAGTAGCTGCTGTGCCACTCGGGGTAGTTCCACGCCAGAACAGCACCTGGTAGGGCCATTCCTACCATTGCAAAACTCATTACGGAGAGCCAACTCCATCTTGAATCGCGTCGGGCAAACAGGACGCCCACAAGACATGCGACCAGCGCGTCGAGAATCAGCATGAGGACTCTAGCATTATGGAATGGAGCAAGTTGCGTGCATGGAAACTACGTCTCGCCGACAACGGTGCTCTCATTCGCCCGACGCCTCTAGGTCGACCATCAACGACAGTGGCGCCTCGTATCGACAGAACCACGCCCACCGCCCTTTGAACAAGTATTGCTCGCCATCCGTAACCCATCCTTTCGAATGGCTGGTTTCCAAACACACATATTTTGTCCAATATCTTAGTAAATTGGTGGCGTAATGACTCCGAGTTTGGGCTACCCATAAGTTACTCAAAATTTAGTTCGCCATGAACCCGGTGTTCCAAAATTCTCTCTCTCCGCCCCATCGGCACCGGAGAGAGGGGTTGCCCAACTGAACAGCCGACTCGGGCGCTCACCTAGCTACCGCCCAAAACACGTCAAGCGGCTGGCTGCACTCACGGATGATACCCCGGGGCATTCACAGGATGTGACCGAATGCATGGGCCTTTTCTTCGTGGTTGACGATGACTGTTCGGTCTTGGTTTATGATGTCTGGATTCGTGTCAAAAGACACCCGGCGAGTAGGCGAGGAACGCTTCGTCGAGATTCTTCACAAACCGCTAGGATTGAAGACCGTCCGCGACGCACTGCGCCGAGTCGTCCCCTCCTAAACCGCCGTGGATACCCCCCATCCGACGGACAAACGCGAACGGTCTCCTGCTCTCAACGTGGGTGTAAACCCTAGGCTATTCGGTGACGGCATACCCCCATGGACACCCCTAGCGCTCTGCACCCACAGGGCCGGTGGCGGCTTCCAGCCAGTGCCCTTGATTCGACCCGTCCCAGACCTTACCGGCCACGTTCATCGACAGGGCCTGGCATAGCTGACATGCAGGTCGGGGCCAACCAACTGCGCCATTCCCAGCGACTCCAAGCACCCTCGCCCTCGGAGGTTGTAGGGTCGAAGAGGGACAACGACACGTTCGAATGGCCACAGCTCCAGCCAATCCAGCACCCCCGTCACCACATCACCCTCAATCGGGAGCGCCTCGTCGACCACCCAGAACGCCAGCTGGGCGCCCTCCTTCCAGGGCTCGATGTACACGCAGCCAATGCAGCTTTCGGTCGTCAGCACCGAGTAAGCAAAGGCCTCCCGTTGCTGGAACTCCGCATAGTGGTTGGCCAGGTCCGCTACGTTGTCGGCTAGGCTGAAGTCCGGCCCAGGCCAGCCATTCCACTGCAGCTCGCGCACCAATCTCTCCCGGCAGCTGCGCCACGCCTGGTAGTCCACCTGCGCGAGCTTGGGATGCAGCGGAGCGAGACGCCAATCCGCCAACGTAAGCGGTGAAGGAATCTGAAAGCCGGATTGAAAAGCCGGACTAGGGCTGGGAGAGCGACTGCGCATAGCTTCAGACGGGTATCCTATCGCTTGACTCGCTGCCCAACTGCAACGAACGATGTACTCAAGCGCCTGTCGAGCTCGCCTCCGCCTGTACCGCCCTGCCAACGCTGCGGTCTTGGGGTACCGCTACCCCGAATTGAATAGTGATTCATGATTGAGTCGAACGAAGGTATTGTACCGGTTAGACCCTGCGCGCCTTGGCGGCGACATGTGTGGAATTCTCGCGGTGGTCGGTGTGGACACAGCTCCGCAGCCTGAGCTTCGAACTCTGGTCCTTCGTCAATCGCGGACCCTGCGGAACCGTGGACCCGACTGGAGCAGCTTGCACGTGTAGCCCCACGCCACATTGGCCCACGAACGCTTAGGCATTGTCGATCCCGAGAGCGGTCACCAGCCGCTCCTCGATCCAGCGGGGGACGTGGCGTTGGCGGTCAACGGAGAAATCTACAACCACCGGTCTCTGCGGCGGGAGCTCCCTGACTACGCGGTCACAACGGCTTCGGACTGCGAGGTCAACTTGGCGATGTACCCAGACCAAGGCGAGGAGTTTGTGTCACAGCTGGACGGCATGTTTGCCTTTGTCCTGTCCGATTCACGCGACTGCAGCTTCTTTGCAGCCCGCGACCACATGGGCATTGTGCCGCTCTGTTACCGTCGAGACGCCAACTCGACGGTCTACGGCGCCCGGGTGAGCGGGTTCGAATTATCGTTACCCGTCGACGGATACACCACCGAAAACAGCGTCTCCGGGGAACTGGGCAGACGCAGTGGTGGCTGCTGGGGTCACGTGCGTCGCGGACTCTTCGAGGCCAAGGAAAAGGGCATCATCGGGACCGCCGAGCGGTAGGGCGTGCCCATTGTCGATACTGTGTTGTGCCGCCGTCCCAGGGAAGCCACACGGGGCCGGGCGCCGTAGACCGTGTAGTAGTACGACACAGACAGGTTCAACGGGGGCGCCATCACGGCCGCCGATAGAAATGCGTCCTCCCACGAAAAGCCCGTCCACAAAAAGCCCCACTGAAACACGCCTTGGGTGATGGGCGCCCAGGCGATCATGACGAGGTGCAAGGTCATCTCGCGGACTTGGCGTGCCTGCTGCCGGTGCCTCGCATACACCCAGAGCGCTCCGAGCGACGCGGTCGCGACGGCGAGCGTCGCCCAGTACGACGCGGCGCCCACCCCCCCCACCCCGTGGATTCCGTAGCCCTGGGCACAGCCGATCCATCCGAGACCGCTGAACATCAGCGCGAGCAGCCACGCCTTCTCAACGCGAGGTGCGCCATGGTGGGTCAGAAATTGGGCGCGCAACAACGACGGTGTGAGGACGAACACGGCGGACAGTCCCAGGGCTCGCGACCAGAGGAAGAAACCGTGGGAGGCGTACACCGCCTGGTCGCGGAGGGCGGTGTCTATGGGGCGCACCGCGGCGAGGGGATCTGGGGCGCCGAGGGTGATGAACACGCCGTAGATCAACGCACCACCCGCGATGAGACCTGCGATTGTGGCGGCGGGAAGTCCTTGTTTAAGCTTGTGTGTCGCCCAGACCTGCGCTGCCGTGATGGAGGCACTTGTGGCGCCGGTCAGCGTAGGCGCCTGCAAATGGACGACTGCGATGGCGCCGACGACCACCTGCAGACCCAGGAACATCAGCACCGCGGTGTGTGCAGTGGCCTGGTCCAGGCCGAAGTCCAAGAACAGCCAACCCAGGAACATCCACCAAAATCGCAGAAGGGGGGCGATGAGCATGACCGCGAAGTTCAGGACCATCGTGGTCCGATGGGCCACGACCTCGCCCCGCATAATGTGGACCCAGGCGGCGACCAGGGTGTAGGTGGCCATCACCGCGATGCCCATCAGACCCACGTAGAACGGGGCGCCGCCATAGATGCGGTCCATGGGGGTGATGGCCAGGTACACAAACGCGAGGAGCATCGCGGGCAGGGCGGTGAACACGTACAGGCGTCCGCCCAACTTGTGCGCGCGTGGCCAACGGGCGCGGAATGCGGGCACGAACTGGAAGGGTCCCACGGCCAGCGCGAGGGCCGCGAGGACGGCGTGTGTGCCCAGCACCATCTGATTGAACGCGGGCATCATTCGCCAGTAAGGCGTCATCTGGGCGAAGCCAGACTCTGGTCCATAGGCGAAGTCCTCTGAAACGGACCACGCGAGCAGCCGGGCGTAGGTGGGGACGCTGTGGGTGACGGTTACCAGGTAGAACTCGGCGGCGGTGACGGCGAACCCGACGCAGACGATGGCCATGGTGGCCCACAATACTCGATTCCATAGGGTGGACATGACTAGGACTCCACACTGATCTGCGCGATCCATAAGGTGGCCCACGCTTCGTACACTTCTTGGGGGGACTCCGGCATGAAACCCTCTAGGCGCTGGGCGTGGTGCAGCGAGATGAGTCCGTGGACACTGGCAAAGAACATCAGCGCGACCGTCTTTGCGCTGCCAGACGCCAACACGCCCTGGTCCATTCCCAAGATGACCAGCGCCTCAAGCGCCAGCAGCGGCGCTCGCGCGATGTTGCGCTCGTGTTCGTCGAGGAGCGCATCGGGGTCCGCGTTCTGGAACATGAAGGTGTAGCGAACCGGATGGTCTACGCCCCACACCACGAACCTTCTCCCCAAGTCTAGGATTTGTACAGACACGGCCTCGTCGCAAGGTGACGGCGGCATGAGCTCGGTGACCAGCTCGACGAAGAGCCGGACCTGCACTGCTTTCAGAAGATCCCCTCGACTAGCGAAGCACCGATACACCGCGGTGGCGCTGTAGTCGATCTCGGCGGACAGGTCTCGAACGGAGAAGGAGGGTCCTTGGCGTTCTAAGAGCAGGATTGCTGCATCCAATAGATCGTCTCGGAGTCTCGGATTGATTGGGCGTGGCATGACTCACCTTAAATTACATCGTTACGTAACGATGTTATTCTACTGCGTCAAGCCGAACATCCCTGTTCATCCACCGCTCGGTGTCACCGAGTCCCGCCGCTCGGCGCCGGTATCCAGGGTGCGCTCGCCCAAGGGAGCATCGGCCGAAGCCTCCACGCCTGACGCTCCAACGGTCGCGGACGCGGAGGAGGAGTTCCCCGAGCGCTCGGTCTGGGCGCTGACGAGGGAGGGAATCGACGGCGGGATGTAGGCGATCCTCCTGGATATCTTGGGCTGCTACCGGGCCGCGCTCGCAGGTTTCCCCGACCTAGCGGGTGGCTTTACGGTTGGCTTCACCGTGGACGACGTCGACGGGCTCGGCGATGTCGTGGAGGTCGAGATTCGTGACTCCGACAACGACCTCACCGAGCCAATGGTCGACGGTCCGATGGAGGAGTGCGTCATGGACCAAATTGGCGCACTACCGTTCGACCCGCCGGCAGACGGCCGGACCACCATAAACGACCCCTTCCGCTTCAGCCCGGGCTAACCGCCGCCTCACCCATCGCTGGCGGTGGCGCACCGCGGAATCGTGTACCAGCCGAACAGTCTCGAAGTGCTCAGGCGCGTATCGCAATCGACTCAGGCTTCCCGATCACGTATGCCCGCGCACCATCGCAAACGTGGCGTCTTGATACAGGTACCACCGCCCCTCTCGCTGGATAAAGGTGAGCAGCGTCCAGCCGCATTGCGTCTGCTTGGGCTGCGTCAAGGTAAAAAACGCCACCACGCTGGCCATGTGCTGATCGACCGTCACCGAGTCGATGTCGAGAGAGAGCTGGCCCATGGCGGGGGCATCCGGAAACTTACCAAGGTACAAGGCCAATAATGCTTCTCGACCACGGGTGACACCCTCCCCGTTTACGTAGGCCACATCCGAGGCCATGGTTCGGCAAAATTCGACCAAATCGCCGGCATTCCAGGCAGCGACCTGTGCATCTAACAAGGCGAAGACTGCGGCTTGCCTGGACGACTCCATAAACTACTCCGTCTCGCCGCTCTCCGGTGAAGCGACCTCAGCATAACGGCTTCAACCACGTAAAGGGAACGTATAGGTCCAGCGTTTGTCGATCTCCGCGTTGTATAAGGTGCTGCGTCTTTCACACGACGTACCAGGGGTCTCATGCAAAACGTCGTCTTTTTCACGCTCTCTCTGTTGCTCGCCGGCTGCGGCGGCGACGCAAAACTCGACGAGCGGGTGTCGTCGGAGCCCACTTGGTATGGCGACATCGAACCGTTGGTCGCCGAACACTGCGCCCGGTGCCACAACAGCAACGGCGTTGGGCCGGGCGACTTCACCGACTACAACACCGCATCCACCTTGGCAGCCTTGATGGTCGCCAAGATCGACTCCGGTGAGATGCCGCCACCCGCCGCAGACCCCGGATGTGCCGACTACCTCGGTTCCGAGAGCATGCACCTCGACGAAGACGAGCAACAGCTCATTCGCGACTGGACCGACGGCGGCGCCCTCGAAGGCGACCCTTCCGACGCGCTGGGACCCGTCCCCGAGCTGCCCACCCTCCAAAATCCGGACATCGAGACCTATGCCAAGAGCGGATTCACGCCAACGTATACCGATAATAACAACGAGTATCGGTGTTTCCTCCTCGACGAGACCTTTGACAGCACCACCTATTTCACCGCAGTCGAGCCCATTCTCGACCAATTCTCTGTAAGCCACCACTCGGTGCTCTTCTTAGCCCCCGAGGGTTCGGCCGAGGCCTACATCACCGACCCCACCACCGACAGCTGGGAGTGTCCTGATGTCTTCCCAGACGGGAGCTGGACCATCGTGTACGCATGGGCACCGGGCAACGACATGATCCAGCTCGACCCCGGCTACGGTCTGCGTGTACCCGCCGGCCAACGCCTGGTTTTACAGATGCACTACTTCAAATCGGGTCCCGAGGCCGACCAAGTGGTCGACACACCCGGCTACCGATTCGAAACCACCGACAGCATCGACAACGAGATCTACATGCTGCCCTTGGGACCGTCGGGCTTTACCATTCCCGCCGGTGACGCAAGCTACGAGATCACACAGAGCCTGGCCATGGCCGAGCTGGGCATTCCGTTGAACCTCGACATTCACGGCGTGTTTCCCCACATGCACACCCTGGGCAAGAGCTACCACTTCTTCTCCGAAGATGACAACGATGAAAGCTGCATCACCAAGGCCGACAAGTACGAATTCAACAACCAGCCCACGTACTGGTTCAAGGAACCGGTGCGGATCACGCCAGAGGCCACCGTCCACGTCAGCTGTACCTACGACAACTCCGCCGACAGCCCTGGCCAGTTCAACGACCCACCCCAAGACGTCTCCTACGGCGAGCGCACCGACCAAGAGATGTGCTTCGCCCTCATGTACGCAAGCATCGTTCTATAAACTTGCGCTAAGGTCGGGGCGGAGGCCTCATGCCCACCTGTTTTACTGCGTGTTTCGCTCTGCTCTTCATCCTGCTTGGTCCCGTCGCCCAGGCCCAGGAACCCGGGAATCAGCCCAATCAGGCACCCCAGGTAAATGCGCCCCCGGCGCTACCGGTTTCGGATCCTGTAGTCCCGATTGACCCCTCGCAATTACCCGATGAACTCAAGCCTTGGGTGGACTGGATTCAGTCCAAGCACCCCGATTTGGCCTGCCCCGTCGTAGCCAACGGGCGAAGCTGT
This sequence comes from Rhodobacterales bacterium, assembly GCA_009936995.1. Classification (GTDB taxonomy): domain Bacteria; phylum Myxococcota_A; class UBA796; order UBA796; genus JAACDH01. Next base: position 5,173 of record JAACDH010000092.1, on the reverse strand, counting down.
CTGTGGCCCGGTGTGCTCACCCTAGACGCCCGTGCTGATGGCGCAAACCTGGCAATCTCGGTCCAAGCCGACCGCGCCATGCCCCTCCCCTTACCCGGCGGAAAAGGCACCTGGCCCCAACAAGTCCGTGTCGACGGCGTCGCCCGACCCGTTCTTGATGTCGGCGGCGTTCCTGTGGTGCAACTCAACCCGGGTCGCCATCAGATCAACGCCAAATACATCTGGCACAGTCGTCCGGCTAGCCTACCGCTGCCAGCGCTCATCGGCCGAGTCAGCCTCACCGTAGACGGAACCCAGAACCCGTGGCCCCGCATCGACACCGACGGCCTTCGGCTCGGTGCTGCCCAGATCGACCAACGCGAAGATCAGCGCTTAGATCTCGAAGTAGCGCGGAAAGTTCGGGATGGCGTCCCCTTAGTGGTCGAGACCGTGCTCACGCTGCGCGCGTCTGGGAGTGGCCGCGAGGTCGATCTTGGCGACGTCCAGGTGGTGGGAACCCGACCCGTCTCGTTGGCGGCCAACCTGCCCGCGCGGTTCACGCCCGAGGGTCATCTGGTGGTCCAAGTTAGACCTGGAACCTACGAAGTCCGCTTCGAGGCCCTGCACGACGGGCCGGTCACCGATCTCGAACGCCCGCCGGCAAGCGAACCCTGGCCCGAGGTCGAGTACTGGGCGGTGGCCACGAACGTACGCGTCCGCGCCGTCAACCTGGACGGACCGCCCGGAATCGACCCCGCCCGAACAACCATTCCCCAGGACTGGAGAACCTTACCCGTTTTCTCGGTCTCCGCCGACACCCCGTTGAACTTCGAGGAGCTCCGGCGTGGAGAGCCCGATCCCGCGCCCAATCAGCTGAACCTCAGCCGCGAGATCTGGATAGACGTCGACGGCAGCGGGCTCACGATACGCGACACCTTTTCTGGCGCAATGCACCAGGGCTGGCGACTGAACGTCAACGGTAATGCGGCCCTCGGCCACGCCTCTGCGAACGACGCAGACCAAGTAATCACCCAGACACCTACTGGTATCTCTGGCATCGAACTACGTAGCGAGAGCGCCAATATCATCGCAGAGTCCCGTTTCGAGGACCGGCCAGGAACCCTGTCAGCCGTGGGCTGGGACACCGACGTTCAGAGCCTCTCGGCCACCCTCCATCTGCCCCCGGGCTGGACACTGCTCGCCGGCACCGGCATCGACAGCCTCGACAGCTCGGTCCTCGACCGTTGGTCCCTCTTCGACCTGTTCTTTGTACTCATTCTATCCCTCGCTACCGGAAAATTGGTGGGTCGGTCATGGGGCGCCCTGGCCTTGGTCGCCCTGGTCCTGGCTCGCCACGAGGTTGGCGCTCCCCAGTGGACCTGGGCGATGCTCCTTATCTTAGTGGCCCTGGCCAAGGTGGTTCCCGCGGGATGGGCTCAGAACTCCGTGCAGGTCCTTCGGGCTGGGGTGTTGCTGTTCCTGGCTGGCTTGCTGCTGCCGTTCACCATCAGCCAAGTACAATACGGTCTCTTTCCGGCCCTCGATGAGCAACACAACTACGCCCTCAACCATGTCTCCGATCGTTTCTCCGAGATCCTCGTCGAGGACAATGCAGACCAAAGCGCGCAGGGCTCCCGCTCCAGCGCCCTCCCAAATCCCGCGTCACGCGGCAAACAAAAGAAGGTCCAGAAGGCCTACCTCTCGTCTCAAATCGACCCCTCCGCCGTGGTCCAGACCGGTCCCGGCGTACCCAGCTGGAGTTGGGGCCACCAGCCCCTTCAGTGGTCCGGTCCGGTCAGTCGGGATCACGAGATGCGGCTGTTCCTCATCAGCCCCACGGCAAACCTGTTCCTGTCGTTGCTTCGAGTATTGCTGCTCGGGGGACTCGCCCTAAAATTAGCCGGCTTTGCCAAACTCAAAGGATGGGCCAAGGAGGCCACCCAGGCCTCCGTAGTGATCGCGCTGGCCGCTCTCGGACTCTCGCTACCCACCCCAGCCATGGCGACCCCCGACGAGGGACTTCGACGCGAGCTGGAGGAGCGCCTCACCCAACCTCCGGCCTGCGCCCCAAGCTGCGCCAGCGCGCCCACGGCATCGATGACGGTCCAAGGCGACGTGTTGGTCTTCGAGGCCGAAGTTCACGCCGCCGCCGATACCTCGTGGCCCATTCCAGGGCCGACCAAAACCTGGGTTCCCAATACGGTCACCCTCGACGGAAGCTCAGCGACAGCCATGATGCGACGGCCCGATGGCTTCCTGCACCTGCGGGTGTCCCAGGGCGTACATCGCGTCCGTGTCGAAGGTCCGCTACCGCCCACGGACGCGGTCGCGCTGGCCTTTGGCCTGGTACCCCAACACCTCGATTGGCAAGGAGAGGGCTGGGCCCTAGACGGTCGGCATGCCAACGGCACCGTAGATGCCTCGGTCCAATTGGCCCGTATGCTCGGAGAGAGCAGCACCGCTCAGTCCGCCGAAAATCTATCGCCATGGCTCGAAGTACACCGCAGCGTCGACCTGGGCATTCCCTGGCGGATTCGGACCGTGGTTCGACGGGTGGGCCCCACCGACTACCCCGTGTCCATCAAGGCCCCCCTCCTGGACGGCGAGGCCGTTACCGAAGGGGGTTTTGCAGTCCTCGATGGGCAAGTCTCGGTCACCCTCGATCGAGATCAAGTCGAGGCCTCCTGGCTCTCCACCCTGACCGAGGTCGAGCAGTTCACCCTCACCGCGCCCACCGACGTGCCGTGGACCGAGGTGTGGACGCTCTCGTGCAGCCCCGTGTTCGCCTGTGACACCCAAGGACCCGCACCGCTCCAGCATGTCACCGGCGGAACTTGGAATCCTCGCTGGCAGGTGTGGCCCGGCGAGGCCATCTCTATCCACGTTCGTCGCCCAGACGGCGTGCGGGGGCAGACCACCACCATCGACAGCGCCACCCTCACCCTCAAGCCCGGTCGTCGGCAAATGCTTGGAGAGCTGGCGGTCAGCATACGGTCGAGTCAGGGCGGTCGGCAGCAGCTGGTCTTGCCCGAAGGCGCAAGCCTGCAGTCGGTGACCATCAACGGGGCAAGTCGTCCGCTCCAGCTCCGCGACGGCACCCAGCTGCACGTCCCGCTTCAGCCGGGCACCCAGACCGTTTTCGTCCGATGGCAGCAGCCACGGCCGCCCGCCATCGTCGATGTCGCACCTGCGATCGACCTCGGAGGACCAGCCGTAAACGTCCGGGTGATCATCGAGCCAGCAGAGCAGCGATGGATCGCTGTCTTGCGCGGACCTGCATGGGGTCCAGTGCCGCTGTTCTGGACGTACGTGTTCATCATGACCGGGTTGGCTTGGCTGTTGGCCAAGGCAGAGCACTCCCCGTTGAATCTAGTGCAGTGGTTCCTGCTCGGCATCGGCATGACCCAGGTGCCCTTCCCGGTTCCAATCCTCATCGCCGGCTGGTTTATGGCCCTCGAACTTCGAAGCCGCCAAACACCCCAAAACGCATGGCTGTTCAATGGCATGCAGCTGGGCCTGGTGGGCTGGACCGTCGTCGCCTTGCTCTGCCTGTACTCGGCCATTCACGCCGGCCTGCTCTGGCAGCCAGATATGCAAGTGGCGGGGGGAGGCTCCGACGACACCCAATTGGTGTGGTTCGTCGACCGGATCTCTGGGGTAATGCCACAACCTACGGTGATCTCGTTCCCGATGTGGACCTGGCGGGTGGGCATGCTGGCCTGGTCGCTGTGGTTGGCCGCCAGCCTAATGAAGTGGCTACCCTGGGCGTGGAAGTCGTTCAGTCATGAGGCGCTTTATCGGCCGCTGCCCAAGCGACAGATGCACAAAAAGAAGGCGGCAATGCCAGACGGAGCCGACACCGAGGTTAGCCCCAAGCCCGAGGAATAGCGGGCCACAAACAAAAAGAGCCCGTGCGCGATGCACGAGCTCCGAAAGGCTTAGATACTGCAGCTCATGTCTTCGCCACAGCACATCGGGGACTTGATCTTGCCGTGGCCTTCGGGACACTTGGAGACCTGAACGGTAGAGCCGTCGCCCTTGGTGAGAACGTCGTTCACGAGAGGCTTGTCGCACTCGCCACAGCTGGCGTTGACGGACATTCCACATTTGTTGCATGCGTAGGTAGGCATCAGGAGTCTCCTTGAGTGGGCCGTGGGGTACGGCTACGACGCCAAGCTATCGAGAAGTGGTGCGAAAAGCCACTCACTCTTCGATCCACCGCCCCCACAACACGGCATCGTCCTCGATCCAGGCGGACCCACAGCGGGTCGTTGTGGTGAACCGATTCGGCCTAGGCTGACAAAGAGAGCAATACGAGCAGCAGTGGCGTCATACAATCCCCGGTCGACCGAGCCGCCATCTTACCCGAGCCACGGTGAGTGGTATCTTTTTGCCTTTGTGTCCGGCCTGCTTCAGCGCGCGAGCCGCCTCACGTAAGGTAGCCCCGCTACCCACGTAGTCGTCGAGGAGGATGAGCGGACCACTGGGTGCGGGCCCGGTGAGCATCATTTTCTTGTCGACGTTGGCCTTGCGTTGATCGTTGTTGAGCAAGGTGCCCTGACGAGCCTCGGGCACATCGCGCCACGCTAGGCCGTCCCAGACGGGCAGCCCCAACGCCTGAACCACGGCGTCGCGACCCGCCCAACTGGAGGAAGGGATCGGCACGACGGTCGCGTTCGGCCCAAGCTTCTGCGCCAACTGTGCCAGCGCTTGTAGCGTGTTGGCGTCCGGCGGTCCCTTGCCCCGCTGACCCATGAACGCCCGAAAATCGCCAGAGCGACGGCCGCTGTCGTACAGGGCCCGCCCCTCGGCGAGCACGCTGCGGAATCCGCGGACAATCACCGGCCGGCTGCCCATCCAGTCGGCGGCCGTCCCCTGAGCCGCCAATCCCAGCCCTTTGCCCGTACACATCCCGCAGTGACCACAGGGCTCGGCCTGGGCGTCGCCCAGATGGGACCGGAGCGTTTGCATGAGGCACGATCCACCTTCGGCATAGGCGAGCATCGCGTCGAGCCCCTGGCCGCGGACCTGGTGTTGGTTCTCGTAGCGAGACAACTCGGGCAGCCCATCTACCCCGGTAGGTGCATACACTTGTCGCTTTTTAACCAGGTCTTTGGTGAGGAACCCCTGCTCGACGAGCTCGGCCACCACCACCGTGACCCGAGTGGGGTGAAGACCGGTGTTGCGCTTGATG
>JAACDH010000586.1 GCA_009936995.1 Rhodobacterales bacterium | reverse complement strand
GAGGCCCAACTGATTGAGGAAAAAGATGAATGCAGTTACATTCCTTGGTTCATTGATCTATACCTAGCAGCAATAAAGTCGATACTTAAATGGAAAGGCAAAATTTACATTGTCTTGCGCGACTTCTTCTCCGATTTCTTCTTCTTCGACGCCGGCCGGAGGCGGAGGTGGAGGCGGAGGCGGGGGGGCTTCTTCGAAGTCTGCCATGACGATCTCGATCATTTCGGAGTCGTCGAGAAGGTCAGGGACCAGCTCAATTGCCGTATATGCGGCGATGCCGACCGAGAGTGCAATGAAGCCTCCGAGGGCGAATGCAGTGAGGGCAAAGCTCGCAGCGCGACGCTTTCCTGCTTCCTCATCGGGATCTTTACCGACGTTTTCGAACAACGGTCTACCTCCAGCGGAGTCACCCTAACAGGATCGGCCCCGGTTCTGCACGAACCACTCGCTCTCTAGTGTCCAGAGAGCGAGTGGTCGTTCACTTTTAGACGATCTCTTGACGGATTTTGGCCGGGATGGCCGTTCGGACCCTTGGGGCTAACGGATGGTATAGCGGATCCCCACAGAAGTACGAGCGGGTACGAACTCCCCGCCAATCTTATCGGGACGGAATCGCCACTTCATCGATGCTTTGAGGGTCAGCGTGTGGAACGCGTTGGCGCATTCGGTCACGGTTACCGACATGGGTCTGCCTTTGGGGTCGATTGAGCCTCCGGGTCGGGGAGCTCGATCAGGTTGGCGATGGGCTCGTCTGCGGGATGCGTTGGGGTCGTTCTCTCGACCGATGTGATCAAACATGTCGCAGGCTCCTGTCACCACTCTCTGTGACAGGAGAACGGACTTTGTTCACCGGTCTTACAGTTTGAGTAGCAGGTTCGTTTACTGGACAGGCCCAGTCATCGCCTGGGGCAGCTGATCTTCGACGTCGATCGGTGGCCAGGGACCGCCGGCGGTGCGGGTCATCGGCCTCGTACTATTTTAGCGTGATGGTGAGCTTGTGCGTGGTGCTTAGGCCCACACCGCTTTCGCTCTGGGACTCTGCCAGATCGTGTACCGCCGGCGTTCCGACCGCGAAACCCAGGGCCATCTCGTTCAGATAGACTTGGCCGCTGGCTTTGATGCCCTCGGTGAGCGGGGTGCTGTTGTCTTTGTCGCCGTGGACCACCCATTCGGTGATCTGCCCTTTTGCGTCCAGACGAACGGTGTGGTGTGCCGCTTTGTCTTCGGGGACCCAGAGGGTGAAACTTTCGGAGCAGGTGGTCTCGGCGATCGCCCAAGTGCCCTTAAAGATGACCGCGTTTTCTTCGGAGCCGATGGCCTTCCCGGTGCCCACGTAGGTGGTCTCGCAGTCGCACATACCGCTTATTTTACAAGCCATATCGCTCATTTTGTCGAGGTCCATGGTGAGGTGGTACTCGACCTGGATGACCTTAAGGTCGGCAGCGGGTGGGCTGGCGAGGGCGAGGGCCGCGAGCAGGGTGGTGATGAGCAAATGAGGCCTCCGGGAGGTGGTTACTCTACGTCAGGTGCTCGCGGGGTGCTTGGATGACTAAGCGAGTTGCTCGACCACCGCCGCACAGAACGCCGTGGCGCCCACCTCTCCGCCCAAAGCGCACGGCAGCACGCCGGCCGTCAACGTGGCGCCGATGGCCGTCTGCAGCCGCTCGGCGGCGTCCGCTTCGCCCAGGTGGCGCAGCAGATGGACGGCGGGAAGCAACAGTGGAAGTGCGTTATCGCGGCCCGTGCCGGCGATCTCGGGGAGGTCGCCGTGGCCCGCAGTGAACAACGTGGGCCCCGACAAGGTGTGGTTGATGCTGGGCGCGTTGCTGTTGCCACCCACCAGACCGGCGGCCAGATCGGCCACGATGTCGCCGAACAGGTTGCCGCAGACCAGCACGTCGAACTGGCTGGGGTTGAGCACGATGCGCATGCACAGGGCGTCGACGATGGCGTCTTCGACCTGGATGTCGGGGGAGTCTTTGGCGACTTCGAGTCCAACCCGCAGAAACATCCCGTCGGACAGCTTCATGATGTTGGCCTTGTGCACGAGGGTCACCTTTTTGCGACCTTGCTTTTGAGCGAGCACAAAGGCGTGGCGGACCACGCGCTCGCAGGCGGCACGGGTGGTGATCTTTAGCGATTCGAACACGTTGGGGATGGTCTCGTGCTCGAGCATGGCGTAGACGTCTTCAGTGGTCTCGCGGACGACGATGAGATCGACGTTTTCGTGTCGGGTTTTGAGGCCGAGCACGCTGCGAATCGGTCGCTCTTGGACGTAGACCTCGAGGGCCTTGCGGAGGCTGACCGCGGGCGGGGCGATGCCATCGGCGCGCTCTCCACAGCGCCAGCCGATGAGGGCGGTGCCGGTCTCTTTGACCGAAGCAGTGAGGGCGTCGAGGCCCGCTTCGGGGATGTGCCAGTCGATCTGCACGCCGGTGGCGGCGATGACGGCTTGAACGGGGGCGAGCGTCTCGGGGACGTCGCCAGGAACGAGGGTAACTGCGTAAGACACGGCTGCTCCTAGAGGACGTCGATAATGGCTTGGGTGAACTCGGCGGTGCCGGCTTTTCCGCCGAGGTCGCCGGTGATGTGCTTGGCTTCGTTGAGCACGCGGTGGATGGCTGTTCGGATCTTGGCGGAGATTTTGGTCTCGCCCATCCAGTCGAGCATCAGCAGCGATGACAGGATGACGGCCAAGGGGTTGGCGATGCCCTTTCCGGCGATGTCGGGGGCGGTTCCGTGCACGGCCTCGAAGACCGCCACGCGATCGCCGACGTTG
>JAACDH010000585.1 GCA_009936995.1 Rhodobacterales bacterium | reverse complement strand
CGGTCAGACAGGCATAGCGCGTTTGAGGTGTCTGCGGCGCTGAAGCGTATCTATGGTCATCTTCTTTCGTCGAACCGGTGGCTTCGCTAAAGCGGAGCCTCTCCGATTTCCTTGTCTAGATTGGCTACAGTGCACCTGATTCGAGATCGCTTTTCTTTTGACGGAATGCGCGGCGTGGGCGTGGGTCTGTGGTACGCTTTGAGTGTCCGGAGTGGCTCTTGTGGTTGTTCCGGTTCTCGTTTTACTGTCACATATTTAGCATGGGGTGCCCTTTGGCAAGCCGAGCAAACCGCAAAGGTCAGACCTCGCGTGGTCAGAACAACCAACGAAATGGCAAGGGTCGGAGACGGCGGCGGAACACAGGTAACAATGTCGAACCGTCCCAGCGTACGCCAGGCAACTCCGGAACGGCCGAACTGCTGGGGCTCCATTCATCCACTGCGACCCGACGCCCTTCACAAGATGCCTCTGCCGTAGAAGCAGCATTTGGGCTCGCCATTGCCGACGCAAGTTTCGCCGCAGGCAGTGAACACGGCCACGGTGTGCCCGCCATCGGCGCCGACACCACGCTCACGTCTACCGCCGTGCAGACCGAGCTCGCGAACAGTCCCGACGCGCTCGCTGCGCTACCTGGTCTTACGGGCAGCGCCGGTTTTGGCGCAATGACCACGGGGCAGCAAGGCGCTTTGCTCACTCAGTACCAAGAAGCTCCGAACGCGGCGACCGCCCAATACCTCCAGGGACTCGCGGCCTATCACGCGGCCGAAGACAAAGATCTCGCCCTTGGTGACTACGAAGATGCGCTCAACCCCGACAGCGGAACCTTCAGCGTAGATGGTACCAGCTACACCATCGCCAACGGCGGCCTCGTCGATGCCGAGGGGCAGAACGTCGGGAACATTCACACCGATGGCACCTACCAGATGACCGGCGATGCGTCTCGGACCAGCATCTACGATGACATCCGCTCTCGCATCAACATGATTGAAGGTGAGGGCGACAACGCCACCACTTTGCTCAACCTGCATGACGCGGATCGCCACGGTAAGCTGACCGGCGAGAACATGAACGACACCTTTGCGGGCATGGCCACCGACACGTTGCGCGGCCTACGTCGCGAGAACATCGACATGGCGGTCACCGACGACTTCCGGTCCTCGGCCGAACAAGACGCGCTCTACGCTAAGGGCCGCACCGCGCCCGGCAATCGCGTGACCGGTGCTAAGGGCGGTCAATCTTGGCACAACTACGGTGTCGCCGCCGACATCGCCATGATGAACGACAACGGTCGCATCCACTGGAATACAAGCGGCGACGATGGCGATAGGTGGGACCGATACGGCGAGGTTGCCGAGAGTAATGGTCTCATTTGGGGCGGAAATTGGAACAGTCCAGATATGCCGCATGTCGAATACCATCCTGGAAAGACGGTCAGCCAAGCCAGCTCGCTCCAGAGCACGCTTGCCAATGAGGGACTCGAAGCGTCCTGGGATCAGATGGGCATCGGTGAGTCGCCCTAGTGTGGATTTTATTTGGTGTGTTGGCCTGTCACCACGGTGCGGCTACAGAAATAATCACGCCTCCCAAGGCTATCGCGCCAGAGGGGGTGTCGGAGTGGGCGGTTCCGTCGTTCTCCAAGATTGAGGGCTTGGGAGAGGGGCCGGTGGCATTTCATCCCACGGCGTCGGTCCTGGCCCAAGGTCGCGGCGCGGCACTTCGATTGCGCGACGGCGACGGCGCTTGGCAAACGGTTTCTGTTCCCTCCACTATCCTTGATCTGAGCTATGGCGCAGAGGGTGCGCTCTGGGTCTTGGACGGACGGGGCCTGAGCGTGTTTGACGGCGCAAAGCTGCGGTGCCGGAACGACAAAATCGAGGCCGAACAGTTGTTGCTTGTCGACGCCGAGGGCGCCGAGTTGATGACCCAAAGCTATCTAGACGGAACGGGCGTGGTGGCGATGGTCTCCCGGGTGGATCCCATGTGCGGCTTGGCGTCCTCTGAAGGGGTTATTCCGCCGGTCACAGTCGTCACCCTGGCTCAAGGAAAGCGTTGGCAGGCCTATGCCGCCGTTCACACCGCGGGTCCCACAAAGACCTCTGGACCCGCGCTCTCTTGGGGCGATGAATCCCCACAGGCGATCTTCTCAGCGGACGAGAGCTGGCCTGTATCGTTGGTGGTATCCGGTGAACGGGCGTTGGTGGTCGACGAGTCGGGCGCCTGGGAACTCTGGGATTCCACCGGGCCGACTCAGGTCGCCCGGGGCAAGGCTGCGGCTTCGGCGGTTGCCCTGACATCTGCGTACGTCGCGGTTGGGCGAGACGTGGTGTCCATCGCGTCGGGTGCCGTGCAAGCTGGTGTACTACCGTCTGCCGTGGTGGCGGTAAGTCCCGATGGCCAGACCTGGGTGCTGGGCGAGGGCGCGTCGACGGCCCTGTTTCAGGCGGTCGTTCAGTAAACGGCGCTCTCTCGCGCTGCTAACGCATTGCTGCCGACTCCATTGTTGAGCAGGTTATTTTGGGTGAGGTGAATCCAGACAGGCCGCCTTCGTGGAACCAAGCAAGAGGTTCGAGTCACTGGTTTCTGAAGGGTACCATTTCGGATTTAACAAGGTCACTGTTCGATCTTCAGCCCGTCGATGACGATGTTGAACTCGTCGTTTTTGGGGAACCGCCGCCCGAACCGCTTGGCGGTTGGACGCATGTTGTGTTCCCGCTCGTCGAGCGTTTGAACGCTGTCGAGGGTTGTCCACTTGAAGACCACAGCGACGAAGAGTCCCGCGACAATCAGGCGAGCGCAGCTGCGAGCTCGGCCACGGACTGGACGCTTGCTTTTAAGGTTCGGTTCAATCGTCCTGGCGCGAAGAACGTGATGGTGCTGGCGGTCACTGTGGAGCCGGGATGCGCGTGCACCACCTCGAGCAGGAGACCCCGGATGTCGTCCTTGCTGAGACGGTCGGCGAGCACGCCAGCATTGGACGTTGAAATCGCTAGCATGCTGTCGAGGATGGGGTCGCCTATCGAGTCGGTGTGATTTCCGTGGTCGGGGTGCCGGATGTAAGTGCGTTCGGGTAATGGTCGGATGAGATGGGCGGTGATCACCGTTTTTCGCACGGGCTTATTCACGAATTCGGCGGTGATGGACTGGCCGAGGATGGTTCCGATGATGCCATTGCCGTCCTCGGTGAACGTGAGGTTGTGCTCGGCGACGAGGGTGTCCCAGGGCTCATCCATGACTTTCGAGAGCGTATTGGCTAGGTTCGCGGCCAGGTCGAGGTACACCTCGGCGTGGTCGACCTGGTCTCCGTCGGTGTGAAGCTCGACGAATCGACGCGGGATATCCAGTCGCGTCGACGTGGTCACGATCTGACGAAGAAGCGCGTCCACGGCGGGTTCGGTGAGTAGCTCGACGACCTCGCGGGCGTGGGGCCCACGAATAAACAGGGCATCGTCGAGGTCGTTGCCGAGCTGGATGTCGGGCGAGCCCATTAGACCGGCTGCGTGGTTAAAGTACGTCGCCGTGCTGACCGAGAAGCCGGGCGGCAGAGGTCTTGGCAGTGAGGCCGAGGTGTGGGTGACCCAATCGCTCTCGAATCCTGGATTGGTCGATTCGTACCGCTGCCGAACCGAGATTCCATACCGTCCGCCCCCCACCTGGTCGCCGTGTTCAACATCGAGCTGGGCGCGCGCGGCCGCGGCGAGGACGCGCGGGGCACGGGCCGGTGTCTTCGCGCCAGCGGCCCAGCTAACCAGACCCAAACCACCGATTAGCATGGCGAGAAAAAGCATCTCCATTCGATCAACCTCTTGAAGACAACGTAGTGCGGGTTGTGCAGGTGTGGGTAGGTCGACTAACCGGATTGTCCAAATTCCGACGCCAGCCTCGCCGCCTGTGACCCCTACCGAGGCACCAAGGCGCAGGCGCTCGCCTTGAAGATGGCCCGCACGGAGACCCCTGGTCCCAGGTCCAACTCTTCGACCGCCTGAACGCTCAGGTGGGCGGCCAGGTGAGGGCCCTGGGCGTCGATGAGGTCGAGGTGAACCAAGTTGCCCGTCGCCGTTGGCGTAATCTGAGCGACGACGGCGCGGAGGCTGTTGCGGGCCGAGAGGACGCCTCCAGGGTCTTGGGTGGCAAGGATGACGTCCCGGGCACGGATGGCAACCAGGGCCTCGGCGTGCACCGGTATTCCACTGGGAAGCACGGTGATTTCGGCATCCCCCTTGGAAAGCCTGAGTCGACAACGCTGGTGGTCGCTGTGGACCACCACGCCGGGGAGCAAGGACTCGAAGTCGGTGGCTGAACGGTCGGGTAAAACGTTGGGGTCAGCCAGCAAAATACGAGGATGTCCTTGAGCTTGGACACCCTTAGCGCCCAAAACGACCAGATCGTCGCACAGGGCCTGGAGCTCGCGGGGGTTGTGGCTGACCCAGATCATCGGGATGTCAAACTCGGCGCGAATTCTCAGTAGGAACTGGAGAATCCGGCGCTTCAGTGCGGAGTCGAGGGCGGCGGTGGCCTCGTCGAGGAGCAACAGCTGTGGGCCACTACAGAGTGCTCGGCCCAAGGCGACTCTTTGGCGTTCTCCGCCGCTCAGATCGGCGGTGCTTCGGTTTAATAGGGGGCCGATCTCAAGCAAGTCGGTGACTCGGGAGAGCAACGCTTGGACGTCGTGGCCGCGGGCGGTGGCGCGGGCCCGTCCAGCCAGGAGGTTGGCGCGCACGTCGAGGTGGGGAAAGAGCAGCGCATCTTGGGGGACCCAGCCGATGTGTCGATGTTCAGGGGCGAGGGCGGTTTGTCCATCCTGCCAGACTTGGTCGCCGAAACGAAGGGAACCGGAGGCCGGCTGCAATCCGGCGATGGCGCGCAGCAGAGAGGATTTCCCGACCCCCGAGGGCCCGTAGATCCCGGTGACCTTGGCTGAGGTGTCGAAGGAGACGGGCAGGATGTGGTCGCCCAGAGCCAAGCGAAGATCGATGTGAAGCGGGTCAGCCATGAGCGCGCTCCGTGTCGGAAAGGCGCTCGGACGTGTAAACGGCTACGATGCCCACGAGGAGGGAAAAGCCGAGGAGCACCCATGCCTCGGTGTCCTGTCCGGCGGACTGTGCGGAGAAGATGGCGCTGGCCAGGGTCTGTGTTTGGCCGGGAATATTGCCCGCCAAAGTGACCGTCGCGCCGAACTCGCCTACGGCTCGGGTGAAACCGAGGATAGCCGCCGAGATCAGCCCTCTAGATGCCAGGGGAATGGTGACCCGGCGCAAGGTTTGGAATCGGGTGTGCCCCAATGTGCGGTCCATGGCCTCTAGGCGAGGATCTACGCCTTGGAACGCAACGCTCGCGGTGCGAACAACCAGTGGCATGGCGATGACCATGGCAGCCAAGACTGCGCCTCTCCAGGTGAGCAGGATTCGGACATGCAGTGCGTTGAGTAGTTGGCCCACTGGACTGTCGATAGATAGCAATTGAAGCAGAAGATATCCGACAGCCGTAGGAGGTAGAACCAACGGGAGCGATAGCATTGTAGAGAGGATTCGGCGTCCTGGGAAGCGATGTCTGGCCAAAACGTACGCCAGGATGGCGCTGGGAATCATCACCAGGAACGTGGCGAGTCCGGCCACTTGGAGGGTGAGGACGATGGCTTGCAGCGCGGGACTCAGGGTGCATCCAAAGGAATAAAGCCGTGTGCGGAGAGGGTAGCGAAGGATTCGGTGGTGCGTAAATGTGCCAAATAGTTGGCGGCGGGGGCGCAACCGGGGGCGATCTGGGCGGCGGGATACACGATGGATTGGAGGGAACGTGGCGGAATTTCGTAGAGAACTTTGACGTCGGAGGCGGTGGCTGCGTCGGTGGCGTAGACCAGCCCAACAACCCCCGTATCGCTGCGTACATGGTCGAGGGCTGCGCGGACATCGTGGGCGTGAGACGCCCGTTGTTGGAGCTGAGTCCACCCGTCAGCGCCCTGGTGCTGGAGGCTGGTGAGCCACTGCTTGGCGTACTGCCCAGCTGGCACCGAGTTGGGGTCGCCCATGGCGATGTGGTGAACGCTGGGATGGAACAGGGCTTGGGGGCTGTGGGGAAGGGCTGCGTCGATGCGGGCGACCAGGACCAGACGATTTTGGAGCCAAGGCGACAGCGAACCTTCCACGACCCGCCCTGCGTTGGTTACTTCGTCCATCCATCGAGTGTTGGCCGACAAATAGACATCGGCGCCGGGGGTCGCGAGAATTTGTTGGGCCAGTACGCCCGAGCCGGCGAAGTTGTGTCGGACCGAAATACCGGTCGTCGCGGTGTACCGTTCTCCGACGGGGACGAGCACATTTCGCAGGCTCGCGGCGGCGTATACGTCGATACCATCGGCGCAATTACGGGCGGTGGGCGTACCGCCACACCCGCTCAGCACGAGCGGCGAGATCCAGGCGATCGCGGTGCGCGCCCATAGGCGGATCGTCTGTGGCCTCGTGCCGTTCACAGTTCCTCCGATTGTCAGTCCTAACCCGGCCTGTAGTGGGTTACGAGGCGCCATGCATCCGCATCTCCAAGGCATGGCCGACGCCCTCATCATCGAGGAGCGTTGGCAACGTGAAGAGCACGACCGGCTGCTGGTACTGCCGCTGGCCGAGCGGGTGTGGGCGGGCATGAGTTGGTCGCCTCTGCGGTTGCTCGATTTGTCTCATGTTGGCCGCGGTCGCATCGTGCTCACCCTACAGTCCCCTTCCGGTGTCACGCTACACGATGGCATTGGCGCCGGTGATTTGGTGCGGGTGGGACCGGTGGGTGCGCCCGACAAAGGTCCCATCGGCCGCTGTATGGGTGCCGATCCTGGTGTGTGCGAAGTGCGGATCGAAGAGGCCCTCAACATCGAGGGTCCTATCGCGGTCACCCGTAGCGTCGATAATCGTACCTTTGAGCGATATCGGCGTGCCCTCGAACACGGCGATACGCTAAAGTCGCCCCTTGCGCAGTTGCTGCGGGGTGAGCGCGATCCGGGCGAACCCTCTGCACATGCTCTGCATCATCCCTGTTTCAATCTGCTGAACCCCGCCCAACATCGCGCGGCGCGAATCGCGGTGGGCACGGCCGAGGCGGCGCTCGTTCACGGTCCTCCGGGCACGGGCAAGACCGAGGTCATCACCTCGTTGCTCAAGGCCTTTGTGTCCAGCGGATATCGCCCGTTGGCATTGGCAGAGAGCAACGCTGCGGTCGACCATCTCACCCTGCGGGCGCATCGGACCGGCCTCAAGGTCATTCGGTTGGGCCATCCCGAGCGCGTCGACTCTCAGGTGCGCCAGTTCACCTTCCCAGTTCTCGTGCCGCAGGGCTCCATGGGTATGGTGCTTGCTTCGCTCGATCGTGAGCTGTCACGGATTCCAACAGGTGGCGACCACTGGGAAGAGCGTCGAGACCTCCTCGACGAGCGACGCCGCCTCGAAATGGACGCCCGCGACGCGCTGTTGTCCGAAGCCGAGGTCATTACCTCCACGTTCGGCACGTTGGCACGCCAAGGGCCCTACCTCCCGAAGGTCGAGGTCGCGGTGGTCGACGAGGCCACTCAGGCCATCGAGCCCGCGGTGTGGTCTGCGGTTGCTTTGGTCGAACGTCTGGTCTTAGTCGGCGACCCCAAGCAGTTGGGTCCCGTGGTACGCTCGCCGAATAATCCTCTGGCCACTTCGCTTCTCGAGCGTCTGTTACAGAGCTCCGATCTACCCATGCCCATGCTCGAGGTTCAGCATCGGATGTCTCAGGGTATCCAGAAGCTGGTCGACAGCATGTACGACAGCCGGTTGCGCGCCCACGAGTCCGTGGCCACCCGCACGCTGTCCGATCTGGGTGTGCGCGGGCGGTTTGCCGAGTGCAGCGCGGTGTGGATCGACTCCGCAGGTGCGGGTTGGGAAGAAGAGCGCGATCCGGTCACCCATTCGTTGGTCAACGAGGGCGAGGCGGTGCTGGTCGAGCGGGTGGTTCGAATGCTGCTCGAAGACGGCATGGACCCCGACGATATTGGCGTAATCGCGCCGTATAGCGCTCAGGTGGCCCGACTCATCCGGGCGCTGCCAGAGGTCAAAGTGGCCACGGTCAACGCTTTTCAGGGCCGTGAGAAAGAGGCGATTGTCTGTTCTTGGGTTCGTTCCAACGATACCGGAGAGCTTGGTTTTGTCGCCGACGAACGGAGACTTACCGTGGCCCTCACCCGGGCCCGGCGCCTTCTTGTCAATGTAGGAGACTCCGCCACCTTGTGCGGCCATCCCAAGTTCGCCGCGGTGCTCGCTAACACCGAGATCGAGTCGGTCTGGGAAGAGCCCTGGTTCGACGGCTGAGTGTGCTTCCGAAGGGGCCACAAGCGTGGTGGGCAACAGATTTTCTTGTCGGCGGATTGAATGACCCAGACACGTCGTCGTCCATCGCGCATCCGCGCGCGCTACACTGACAGCGCCGGATCCCAGAGGAGGGAGCATGTCGAGAGTGATTTGGGCTATTGTAGCCGCAACCCTGTGTACCAGTCCCGCAATGGCCGGTGAAAACCGCGATGCGGTGCTGGATTTGCTGAACGCGTTTGAACTCCCCGGTTCCGAGACCGACTTCAAAGCGTTGGGCGAGGGCATCGACACCGAACTTATGGCGATCGCAGAGGACGCGACGGTGCCCACTTCGCGCCGCGGTCGGGCGGTGTCTGCCCTTCAGTTCTACCCCAACAACGTCGTTCAAGAGTTTTTGGTGGGTCATCTTGCCGCGGCCGACAAGTCGCTGATTCGTCGCAAGGCGGCCTACTCGCTGGCCGCGGGCTGGGGCGAGGCTTCTATCGTGCTTCTTCAGTCCTCTCTCGTCGATGAAGACGTGCAGCTGCGCATCGCGGTGGTCAACGCGTTGGGGAATGTCGACGCCGATCTCGCGCGAAAGTTACTGACTGAACACAAGCGTGTAGAGACCGAAGACGCTGTAAAAACGGCCATCGAGACGGTCTTGGCCAAAGCGGTGAAAAAGTGAACCGCTCTTTAATGGCCGCGACGAGCATCTGGCTTCTTCCGGCGGTGCTTTTGGCTTGTGGCGCCGATGAAGGTGCCGACTCCGGTATCGAAACTGCGTCTTCAGACGAACTCTCCATTGTCGATCTCGGCAGCTATTCGGTCAACGACACCGGCGACTTTACCGGCGACGTGAACGTCGAGGTCCCCGCAGGTGCATCCTCGGTTATGGCCTACTGCAGTGGTTACGGCTATGCTCAGCTCGGTAAGGTCTGGTACCTCACCACGCCCGACGGCACCAAGGTCTACGACGGCGATATTGGCGATGAAACCAAGTGGCGCTCCGACTGGAACGACGACATGGCGACCGCATTGGTGCCCATGACGCCCAAGCTGGCCCTCACCGACGGAACGTGGACGTTCAACTGGTGGATTGGCGCCAACAATCCGGGTTCGGTGGACTGCAAGGCGGTCATTCGCCTCGACGAGCCCACCGACACCGCCAATATTGCGGTCGATCTGGTGTTCGTCGGGCTCGATGGCCTAGACGCCACCACCGCCGCCGCCGATCCGAACTTTCAGGCTGCTTTGGCGCAGTTCGAGGTGGAGTGGTCTAGCGCTGGGCTCACGCCGCAGTACAACTACGTCGACTTTGCCGGCGACGTGGCCAAGTACACCGTGGTCGATGTCACCGACGACGACTTCTCCGAGTTCAACAGCCTGCTGCGCACGGCGAACCCAGCAAACGACCGCACGCTCACCTTCTTCCTGGTTCAAGAGATCTCCAATAGCACTAGTGGAACAACCACATTGGGCAAATCTGGTGGTCCTCCGGGTGCGGCGGCTGTCAGCGGAACCTCCAAGTCTGGCGTGGTGGTTAGCGCCATCGATTACGACAGCGCACCCGAAGATGTGGGCAAGATTATGGCCCACGAGGGCGGCCATTTCCTTGGCCTTTGGCACACGACTGAGGCCGATGGTAGCCACAACGACCCCATTGGCGACACGCCGGAGTGTCCGATGTCCGCTGACGCGAACGCAAACGGCACCCTTAACTCCGCAGAGTGTGCGGGCCAAGGCGCCGAGAATGTCATGTGGTGGACGCTCACTTCGGGCACCGCCACCCTGACGTCCGACCAAGGTTGGGTCATCCGCCGCAGCCCCGCGGCCAACTGATTCAAGTGGGCGAAGGGCCGCTGTCGCCCGACTAAGATACTAAGGGTGGGACTTTTCATGGGGTTCCGCCCTTGTCCGTCTCTGTGCGAAAAATCGTCCTGCTCGTTTCTACCCTGCTCTTCGTCTTTTGGCTTTGTGTGCCGCAAATGGCCAGCGCTGCCGGTGAGGATGTCGTAGAGGAGAATGATCCTTATGCCGACGTCGAAGACCCCCGCCGATTCGAGGCCATGGGCGAAGACGCGCTCGCGGCTGGAAAAACCGACGAGGCCCGCGAACTTTTTGAGCGAATGTTGGATCGTCACGAGATCAAACTTTACCTCGGCTACCGGGCGAATCTGCGCGAAGCTCTGGTGCTTGAGCGTCTGGGCGAACACGCGGCCGCCGCAGAAATCTACAAGCAGAGCTACAGCGACGATGTGGCCCGGGTCATTCAGGTCCTGCGGATCATGTCGGTACACCCCGATCGTGACGCGCTGGTCGAGGGCGCGTATGCGTGGGTCGAGGGCGAGGTAGCGAAGGCAAAAGCCGGCGAAAAGGGTCTCATCTACACCACGTCCAAGGGCGCGCCTCGGTACCTCGAAGTGCTGACCACCGACGAGGTTTTGAAGCGACTAAATGCGGGCAAAAAGGTCAAGTATTGCTACATCGAAGACTTCGATCTAAGCGATGTCGCCAGCGAAGACCTGCCTCCTAAGATTGGCCTAACGCGGTGCGTTTTGGGTCGAATCATGATTCCGAACAAGGAAGTCGGCGTGCTGACACTGCGTGCACTGGTGTTGGGCGACGCCGATCTCGGAAAGACCTTCGAGGGCGAGCGCAACCAGACGAAGTCCACGCCGGCCAGCACCTTCAAGGACCTCTACCTACGCGAGGCGATCTTCCGTGGACGTGCCAACTTTGCCGGTGTGAAGGTCTACAATACGGGGCGCGCTTATTTCCCCTTGGTGGTGTTCGAGGGCAAGGCCGACTTCAAGGGCGCCGAGTTCTTCGGAATCAGTGAGTTTCGGTTCTCCAGCTTTGGTGCGGGCGCGAACTTTAAGGGCCTACGCATGCATGATGCGGTGTATTTCGGTGGCACCAGATACCGCAAAAATACAGTTTTTACATCGGTTTACTCTGAGCGAGACGTCTATTTCAACTCGGTCACCTTCGAGCAAAATGTCGTCTTCGACAGCTGTGAGTTTCGACGCGGCGCCACCTTCGAGGACAGTCGATTCGGCGGTTCCGCTTCGATGGCCACCACCACCGTCGTTGGAACATTGAACTTGTCGCGGACGGTTTTTAGCGACACGTTCAACTTGAAGGAAGCCCACATTGGTAGCCTCGACGCGCTCGGGGCCTGGTTCCGGGGTCCCGCCTTCTTTATGGACACCAAGATCAATAACCGCGCGCGCTTCAGCCTCGACGAGGTGACTCGGCACTCGGTGGCCGAGGATATTGATGGTTTGCTAGCGCTTTACCGGCGTTACCAGGGCGATGAGGATGCCGACGAGCCGCTTAGCTCAACGTCGTCGTACGGCGTGCAGAGCCTCAACGATCTCAACGCTCGCATCGACAATGACATCAGCTTCGCGAACACCGTCTTCGGTGGCTACACCGTGTTTGAGGGCGTTCGGTTTGGCCTAGAGGGCGGGGGCCACATGGCAAGTTTCTTCAACAGTCAGTTTCGTGGCGAAACGCACTTCGAGCACACTCAGTGGAACGCGCTGGCGGACTTCACCACAATCTTTGGCAACGAAGTGGCCTTCAACAACGCCACCTTCAAGCGCGGACTTATCCTCGACGACGCGAACATCACTGGCCGACTCACCCTGGCCGACGCCGGGTTCTCGCCCGATGCGAACCTGTCCTTTTATGGGGCTGGTATGGCTAGCTTCCAGGTTTGGCCCGAACAAATCTACCGCGAAGACGGCTCTCATACGCTGTTCTACGAGAGCTGTGCGGCTGGGGTCATCGACTACGACGATATTCGCATCGATCGCATCACCCGCGGCACAGAGCGCGACGAGGCCAGCATCCGCAAGCTCTGCTATGACTACACCATCGACGAGTTCGTGTCGTTGAAAGACTCCTTTGGTGGCCGTGCAATGACCGCCGACGAAGATGAGGCCTACTGGTGGACCCGCCACATGCAGGCCATGGTTGACTTCAAGTTCGGCAGCGTGTTCACCAAAGTACGCACCGTCATCGTCTCTTTCCTCATCTTCGAACTGTGTTTTGGATGGGGCGTTCGACTGGGTAATCTCGGCATCGCGGTCTTGCTGGTCACGGTGGTTTTCGCGGCCTTATACCGTGTCTTCTGCCCCGACACTATCCTGATGTACGACGGTGAAGACCTGCCCATCCGCGAGGTGTCCTTCTTTGGTTTGTGCTTCGTGTCACTCCAGTCCCTCATCGCCATCAACACGGGCTGGGACTTCGGCGATGATGACCACCGATTCCGTTGGCTGAACACCATCGAGACGGTGATCGGTTTCATCATCCTGACGTTCTTCGTCGGCGCGTACACGCGGATGATTCTGGCCTAGGGGGCTCGTGTAAAAATGAATAGGCCCACCGAGCAGCTGCTGGGTGGGCCTATTTAAACGTGGAAGACGACTACTCGTCGGTCTCTTCCATGTCCATATTGCCGGCTGAGGAGCGCTTGGCCTTGCTGCCCTTGCCCTCTTCTTCGGGCTTGGCTTCTTCGGCCTTCTCGTCGGCCTTGACCGCTTCAGCGTCCTCGGCTGCGTCCTCGGTGGCTTCCTCGGCTGCGGCCTCGGTGGCTTCCTCGGCTGCTGGAGCAGCCTCTTCGGCTGGAGCGGCCTTGGGGTCGGCAAATGCGGCACCAGTGGCCAAGAGTCCGGCAGCTATACTGGCTGTAATCCACTTCTTCATAGGGTCTTCCTCCGTTGTGTTCGGTTAGGACTCTAACGCAGAGAGAGGTCGCGCGATTCCCGTGCGCCTTGGACGAATGGAATCTTCGAAAATTCGATCCGAGCGTTAGCAAAGTTCACGTTTTATGAATTTAACGTTCGATCCTGTTCTTTTAGCCATGCCTCTGCGCCGGTGGCGTCGGTTAGAACGTGTAGTAGCACTCGCGTGGGGCCTAAATTAACCGAGTAGACCTCCGCGTCGAGGAGCGGCGCATTGATGATAACGTATCGGTCTGCGCGCATATCCAGCATCTCCAGATCGCGGGGATGCAGACGGATATGGGTGCGTTCGAACAGCCACGCGAGCGCGGCCTCTTTGGCAGCGAGTCGGGCGGCGGTCCAGGCGACGGGATCGTCGGCGTCCGCTCGTTGACGAAGCTCGGTTGGGGCGCAGGCGATGGCGGCGATTGTTCCCTGGAGGGGCTCGACGAGATCGGCGTGGTCGACCCGCCACCCACGGCTTGTGGGTCGGCCTATGTGCACGTCTGCGGGCGCGCGGTCCCACAGGAACTGGCGGCGCACGGCGGGGGCAGGCGACAGGTAGGGGCCGGCGGGTACCACGGCTTCCGTCCAGCGGAAGGCACACCAAGGGCCATTCACGCCGGAGAGGTGAACGTCGAAGACCAGGGTTTTCCTGTCTGCATGTACCTTTTGAAGCACGCACTGGACAGCCCCACTGGGACGGGGACCGAAGAAGCGGAGGTCCTTGGCGCCGATGGGGTAGGCCAGATGACCGGGGCCGATCTCGTCGGACCAGCGCTCGGGTGAGGCGGACATCATCGGGTGGGTGGCGGTGTCTAGGAGCAGCGGGTCGAGCAGAAACTGAGCCTGAATACCCAGGAGTTCGGCGTCTTGGCGGGTATGGAAGGTGGCTGTGGCGCCGTTGGGACCGAGGGTGTGCAGCGCGCCCATGCCCTGGAGGGTGGGACCATGGAAGGTGTGGCCGCCATCGTAGTAGTCGCGGATGTCGACGTTGGCAGCGAGGGCCTCGACGGTGGGGGCCGCTTCGGAAGGCGCCCAATCGGTTCCGAGCTGGACCACCGCGCGCATGTGAACTTTGGGGCCCGATAACTTGGGAAAGCGGTGGTTGTGTTCGTGCACGGCCAGGCTGACTGCCACGGTGTCGCCCTGGTTGGCGGCCACCACCAGCAGGTCTATGGGACCCTCACCGGTGTGGATCCATTTCTGGGCCTCGATGACCGGCAGCCCGATGACCCGTAGTCCAGGGGCGAGAAGGGAGGCAGCCTCGGCGGCGATCTCGGCGGCGAAGGCCATGGGCACGGCCGGTGTGGTGACCGTTGGGCAGTGATCTGCCAGCCAGGGGTGCTGGTCGGGGTTTAGGTGCAGCACGCCATGACCGCTGTCGCCGTTCACCTGGAACTGGTCGAGCAGGGCGGCGGCTGGGGTGGCCCGAGCAACGGGAATGACCACGGGCGGCGCATCGGCGGCGGCGTTCACCCAACGTAGGCCGAAGTCCTCGAAGCGGTAAATGGGTAGGCCGTCGGCCCGGACGGTGCCGGCGCAGCGAATGAAGGGCGTACCGTCTGCGGAGCGTTCGATGACGTCGAGCTCGACGGTCATCACCTTTATGTGGCGGAGGACTTGTCCTCGGTACTTCCAGGACACTTCGCGATCCAGGAGGATGGGCTCCCAGCGACCTTCGCCGCTGATTCCCTCGGAGTCGACTAGGGCGAAGCGGGCCAGCTGGAGCAGGGCTTCGAGGCCCAGAGAGCCGGGCATGACCGGGACGAGGTGGAAATGGGCCCAGAAGAACCACTGGTTGTTGTTGACGATGTGCTCGGCTTGGTAAAAGCCCAGGCCGTGGGCACCT
>JAACDH010000584.1 GCA_009936995.1 Rhodobacterales bacterium | reverse complement strand
TAAGCAGCCGCGGCAGTGAAGGCACTCTTAGGGTTTAGCCACGGGAGCGGCGTCTGCGTCACGACAGCAGCGGAAAGACATGGAGTTGTCTTTGGCCATGAAAGCTTCGTCCGAGACCAAGCCGCATCGAGTGCCCTTAACGGCGTTGCCTTTCATGCCGCCCTTGACGATACGACGATTGTCTTTGCCCCGCGGAGAAGACGAGGTCCACTCCCGGAAGTTTCCAGACATGTCGAACACGTTCCAGTCACTCTTACACTGTTCGTTGTCGCCCGATAAGTACACCTTGTCGAGTCCGTTGCCGCAGAAGTCGGCGTCGAACGTGTCGCCATAGCTGTAGACCGTATTACGCCGGCCCTTACAGGCTTTCTCCCACTCGTCAGCCGCACACAGTCGTTTGCCAGCCTCGGCGCAAAGCGCTGCAGCCTCGATGCTGTTCACCCCGTATGTGGGCGGCTCGTTGACTAAGTTAGGGTGCTCGAATGCGTCGATCATGAAGGCATCGACTTCGACCACCTCTGCGGAGGGCTCGGCGCTGGACACCAGCTTGTTGCTCTCTGCGTTTAGCCGCCCCTTCACATAGGGGCCCGCAGGGATGTAGACCATCCCCTTAGGATGGCGGTCGGTCATGGCGGTGATCTCGGGACCCGTGGGCTTGGCGTGAGCCTCGACGACCGACGCGCGAAGCTGAGAGTCTGCCGCCTGAGCCACTTTTTCGGGGTCGGTACGCACACTAAAGAGGATAACGGCGACCACACAGACCAGCCCCAGCGCCAGCCCCCAACCCACCATAGTGATCAGCGGCTTCGTCTCGACCACCTCGTCCTCGGCGTCTCGGAAGATGCGCTGGATATCGGTGATGAAATCTTGGGCGGTTTGGTACCGGTCTTCGGGCGCGCGGGCCAACGCCAACTCGACGACGTCGTTTACGTGCTGCGAGAGATCCGGACGGAGGGCGCTCGGTAACTGGAAGGTGCCGACCGGTGAATGACCGACCAACATCTCGTAAAACATGACACCCGCAGAGTAGATGTCGCTGCGGCCTGTGGGGGTAGGCTCGAAGGTTTTCATCTCGGGCGCAAGGTACTGGGCTTCTCCGCGCGTGAACTCGTCTTCAGCCAACACGGCGACCGGGACCAAGCCCCAGAAAGCCGTCCCAGCCACCTTCACCTGCGCCACGAAATTTTGCTTTCGGGGCCCGGTGTAGCGGACGTTCACCAGCACATACTCAGGCCGAAGCGCGCGCATCACCAAAGTGTTGGCGTGCGCGGCATTCAGTCCTTCGAGGACCTGAATGGTGATCTGTGCGGCGTCCTTCACGGCGAATTGCTTGCCCTGAACTTTGTACTCTTGAAGGAGCTCGCGCAGGGTTATTCCCTCGAAGTCCTCCATCGTGTAGAACGCGGTGCCCTCGTGCTCGCCCAGTTCGCCCACCTTGGTGAGGTTCTTGTGCTGCAGCTCGCGGGCGTGCTTAAACGCCGTGATGATTTCATTTTTATGATCGCGCCCCGCGATGCTGGGTCTCAGCATCGTGATGCGAATGTACTTGCCAGACTTTAGGTGCCTAGCCCTGTACATGAGCCCAAGCGGGCTCTCATCCAAAAGGTCAATGACCTCATATTTCCCAGCGATAACATCGCCTCGGCTGTACTCCAGCTTGCTCGTCGACACGTGTAGTCCTCGCCTCGATTCGTTCGCCTAGACGGGCGCTACGGGCCCGTTCTTAAGACTAGTTTTCCACCAGAGGCGAATCTTCCGAACAATACCACAGCGCCCGCTAACGGTCACGTCGCCAGGAAAAGAAAAGAAAAAATCCCACCGCTCTGCGTCTCCAAGCAGCCAAGTTCAGGAAACGGGCAAAAAGAACATGGACGCCTAGGGCCCCGAACAACGAAACCCCTAGCCCCAAAAACGCACCGCCAAGCAGGCCAAACACAGGAATCCCAAATGGCTGTGGCGACCACACCGCTAGAAAGATCAGCGAGCCCATGGTCACGGTTGACGCCAAAGCGGCCAACGACAAACGCAACACGGCCGCGCGGATCTCGTCGCGCAACAGTTCGGCGTCGGGATCCTTGGTGATGAGCGTAATGTTTCCGCCCTCGAGGTCCATCAACATCTGGGTCATCTGCGTGGGGAGATCTCGGAAGTGTCCCTGGGCTTGAATCATCAGTTTCGCGGCGTCGTGCATCACCCGCTCGGGCGCGAACCGTCGACTCATTAGACGCTGGGCATAGGGTCGAACCTCTTCGACGATATCGATGCCGGGCATGAGCGCCCTTACCTCACCTTCTACCAAGGTAATCGCTCGGGACAACACCGCAAATTCAGCCGGCAGGCTGATCTCGAAGCGCACGCACAATTGCACCACTTCCATGAAGGTTGCGGTATTGGCCAGATCGTCTAACGAAGCGCCATAATACTGCACCATCTTGCGCTCGAGTTCGTCGATGAAAGCGCGCAAATCTACTCGACCACTGGTGGCGCCAGCCCGGAATACCGTCATGGCGAGGGTCTCAGGATCGCGGAACACCATCGCGGTAAAAGCATTCACTAGCGTGTCTTGCATGGCCCCAGTGAGCAGACCCGTGACCCCAAAATCCAACAGCACAAGGGTGCCATCTTCTTCGACAAAGAGATTGCCAGGATGCGGGTCGCCGTGAAAAAAGCCGTGCTCGAAGGCTTGGCGAAAGGTGGTGTCCATGATCACGTGGGCCACTCGCTTACGCTCCTCGCCCTTAAGGATGCCGTACATCTCGCGCAGGGGCTTCGCGTTCACTTTCTCCATCACCATCATGCGTCGTGTACACCAACGCGGGTACATCTCGGGCACCCGGACCCCTGGGCAGTCCTTCATATTTCGGTACATTCGCTGCGCGGATCGAAGCTCGTTGAGGAAATCAAGCTCCAGACTGATAGCGGTGTCGAATTCGCGAACAACAGCCAATGGGGTGTGCAACCCAGGCACCTTGACGTTGCCTTCGAGAAGGGACGCCAGGCTGTATAGAATATGTAGGTCGCTACGGATCTTTGGTTCGATACCTAGTCGTTGAAGCTTGACGGCGACTTCGCGACCATCCAACAGCGTCGCCGCGTGCACTTGCGCGATACTAGCAGAACCAAGCGGTTCTTCGTCAAACGTGGCGAACACCTCTTCAAGGGACATACGCATCTCTGCTTCGACCACCGAACGAACTTGGTCGAAGCCCATTGGGGGCACCTGATCTTGGAGACTCTCCAACTCTTTAAGTACATCCGCTGGTAGGATATCGGGCCGAACCGAGAGCACTTGCCCAAGCTTGATAAAGGTGGGGCCGAGCTGGACCAAGACCTGCCGAACTCTTCGCGCAAAGGGGGCCGTGGATTCGTCGGTGGCGGGAGGTAGGGCGGAGGACAAGCCCACCATGTGCAAGATGTGACCGAATCCGTTCGCTGCGAGGACGAGAGAGATCTCGTTGACCCGGACGAGGTCCTGTATTCGCATGGTCTTGTTGAGTGAAGTTGCCATGCTCCTCCCCTATCCCGCCGGCGGCGCCACGAGACCTCGCGTGAAGCGACCATAGCGAGAAGCATAATTTTTTTTGATCTTTCCCTTAGACATCCAAAAATTGATCCGTGGATGTAGATGCTGGAGCTTATCCGAGCGTCAGCAAGGGGAACAATTGGCCATTAATATCGGAAATCGTCCCGCCGGACTTGCTTCGGTGACGCAGACCACCAAATCGCTGCAGCGGCTTTCGTCGGGCAGTCGACTGCTCACAGACGACCCAGCTGGCGCGGCCGTCGCTGAAAACCTAGGTACGCGCGGTGACTCTGAAGCCGCCGCTCGACGAGCGACGTCCGATGGCATCGGCTCGGCACAGGTTGCCGAGGGAGCGACCTCCGAAGTGGGTGACCTTCTCAAGCAGATGCGGGAGCTTGCCGTAAGTGCCTCATCGGGGACCGTCGGAAACGCCGCCCGAACCGCCTATCAGAAGGATTTCGCCACCCTTCAACAAGAGATTAACCGAATCGCAGAGGCCTCCGAGTTCAACGGAATGTCGCTGACCGATGGCACTCGTTCGTCTCTGTCCGTTCAAGCGGGTATCGACGGCGGCTCCGACAGCCAGATTCAACTCAGCCTGGGCGATCTCCGGGCAGGCACCCTAGGCGTAGACCTCGCCTCCATCGACCTGTCCAGTGCCTCGAACGCACAGAACGCCTTGAGTGGGCTCGACCGAGCGATTGACGACGTCAATCAGTACAGCTCCGACTATGGCAGCGGCATCCGTAAGATGACCTCATCGCTTCGGAATAGCGAGACGTCCAGCATCGCGCTCTCCAGCGCTGCCTCCCAAATCAACGACGTCGACTACGCCAAAGAGGCCGCTGTATTGGCCGCCCAGACCCTGAAAGACAACATCAGCATCGTCCTCCAAGGACAAGCCAACGGTCTCGGCCAAAACGCACTGCAGCTGCTCGGCGCCTAGCACCAACCTCGGGGCGCGAACCAGCGAGATATAGGTGGGCATGCATCTCACGCCCGCCTTGATGTTCGTCGTGGCCATTGGTTGTCACACGCCTCCCGCCCAGGATGCTGTGGCGGCGCCCGTTGTCCGATTAGATTCGTCAGTATCCGGCTACCATGTCGCGTCGACCGACGACGTCAAGGGGCCGTTCACGAACCGACTCGTCGACGAGACCAGCCCCTACCTCAAGCAGCATCAACACAACCCGGTAGATTGGTATCCATGGGGCGACGCCGCGTTCGTTGAAGCAAAGCGACGAGGCGTCGAGGTCTTTCTGTCCATCGGCTACGCAGCATGTCATTGGTGCCACGTGATGGAAGAAGAGTCCTTCGAGGACCCCATCCTGGCGGCCTACCTGAACGAGAACTTCGTTGCGATTAAGGTCGACCGAGAAGAACGTCCCGACGTCGACGGCGTGTACATGGACGCCCTGTACAAGATGAAAGGCAACGGGGGATGGCCTGCGTCGCTCTTCCTGAACCACAAGCGACAGCCGTTCTTTGGGGGCACCTACTTTCCGAAAGAGAGTCGCTTGAACCGGCCCGGATTCCGCGTTCTCCTGGAAAGGATCCACGAAAAGTGGCACAACGCCAACGCGCTCCTTCAGCAAGACGCCGCTAACCTCGAGACACAGCTCCGCCGCGACGCGGTGATTGGGCCGGTGTCGGAAATCGACTGGGACGCACCCACCGCCGGTGCCATCGGTTTTCAACGAGGTTGGGACGCAGAGAACAAAGGTTGGGGCGAAAGAAAGTTTCCGATGTTGTCTCGGGGCGAGTTGCTGTTGTCGTACGGCATGGCCCACGACCACAAACGATCCCTCGCCATGGTCCGAGAGCTGCTCGACGCCATGGACGCCGGTGGTATTCACGACCACCTGGGCGGTGGTTTCCACCGTTACACCGTAGATCCGGCGTGGCGAGTACCCCACTTCGAGAAGATGACTTACGACAACGGCCAGTTCCTCCGCATCTACGCAGAGGCCGCCATTTCGCTCGACAAACCGCGCTACCGAGACGTGACAACCGACATCGCCACGTACCTTTTGCGCGATATGCGCCACGAAGGCGGGGCTTTCTACAGCAGCGAAGACGCAGACAGCGACGGCGAAGAGGGCACCTATTACGTCTGGACGGCCGCGCAGATCCGCCATGTCGTGGGCGCCGCAGACGCCAAGACCTTCTCAAAGGCCTATGCAATTACGCCAAGTGGGAACTTCGAGAAGGGCAGCACGGTGCTTTCTCGTCCCGAAGCCGACGCCGCGAATCCCGTCCTGGTCGCCGCCCGCGAATCTCTTCGCGTTCACCGAAACGGCCGCGTCAAGCCGCCTACCGATACCAAGCGCGTGGTCGCCTACAACGGACTCACCATCTCGGGGCTCGCCCGTGCCGGACGACTCCTCAATCGACCCGAGTGGATCGACGCCGCCTCTAAGGCCGCCGACGCATGTTTGGCTGCCAGACTTGAGAGCGGTGCGCTGCCTCGCACCCTCGAGCCTGGTTCCCCGCTTGGAGTCATCGACGACTACGCCTTCCTGGCCGAGGGGCTGCTCGACCTGTACGAAGCCACCGGCGAGCTGCGCTGGTTGGTGGCGGCGGACGATATCACTGGTGAGATGAATCGGCGATTCTGGGACGACATCATCGGCGGGTACTACTTCTCCGACGCCGAGACTCAAGGCCTCTTGATTCGCCAGAAGGACTTCTCTGACGGCGCACGCCCCTCAGGAGCCGGACGAGCCATCGCCGTCCTCGCACGACTAAGGTCATACGGCGCACCCAATGCCAACTCTGAGATGCTGCAAAAGAGCCTGCTTGCGGCGGGCCGATGGCTCAATCGAGGTCCAGCCTCAGTGCCGTCGATTCTCCAAGTGGTCGATGGCATCGGCGTGGGCACTATGGAGGTAATCCTCGCCGTCCCCGCGGGTAAGAAAGTACTAGCGGCACCCTTCGTAAAGGCATTCAACGCCAGCTACCGTCCCCACGCCGTGCTTGGCTGGTCGGACGATGCGGACGGCGAATCACGCGACCGGTTCAGTGCCCTCGCCGAAAAGGTGCCGGATGGTGACGCACCCATGGCCTACGTCTGCTTCGACGGCGTCTGTAAACAGCCGACGTCGAGCGTAGACGAGATGGGCGCGCTTATGCGGCGCCGGTGATTTGGGCGTCGCCGCCCTCCAACCAAGCGTCCACTTCGTCGTCATTGAGGTTTATCAGGGTGAAAATCTCAAGGACCCGTGGAATCACCGCCATGGTGAGCGCGGCCACAACGATGCCGAGAATGGCCATCATGTGCGTGCTGGATAGGCGCTCTCCATTCATCGCTCGATACCCAATAGATGTCTCTCCGACACCGAAGAAGAATTGGATGACGGGAACGGCCATGCAGGCGTAGCAGATGATACCCAACCCGAATGTTCCGAGTGCGATTATGCTGATGTTGAGAGACAGAATTGCGCCCATTAGCACACCGAAAACCATGTTAAACACCCCCGCAGAAAGCATGGTTGCTCACGCGGTTTTACACTTTGCTGGCGAATATATATCGCTCCTACTTATGCGTCAGGCGTGATATTACCCACGGGCCTACTGCCGCGTCTACACATCACTCCGTGACCCAACCTTACCCTCCAAAGCTCACACCTCGTTGGTAGTCAAGCTCCTTAGGTCTCCTGGCCATTGGAGGGACTGTGGTAACCGCCTCATGGGCCGTTCAGCCCGGTCCCAGAGACCATTGGTCGTACTTGATGGGCGAGCAGATAGGAGGCCCCTGCGACTTCCGTGAAGCCAGTGGTCACCCCTGCCCCACCTGTGGCATGACCCGTATTTGGGTTCGCGCCTCTCGTGGGCAACTGCTCGAAGCAGCCCGGTTTCACCTGGCTGGGACCCTGCTGTTCTTGGGCCTGACTACGACCGGTGTTATCGGTGCCATTCGCCTATTTCAGCGTGATCCGAAGGCGGTTTCCATTCCCTCTTGGTGGCTGATGATGGCGGGTTTGAGTTGGGCTGCGGTGCACGTTTTACAGTGGGGCGTGCGCCTATTGGGTGGCCTACCGCTACCGTAATGCCCCGCCTCCAAAGGTCGCCAGCACCTGGGCGTGGGCAAACTGAAATAGACCGTGTAGGCCGGCGTGCAAGCCCAACTCAAGTGTCCAACGCGCCGCCTACTACGCCCGACAGATCGCCTGTTAGCCAAGCGCCAAACCTCGCACTACCGTGGGCCGCATCCCAATCCAAAGAACCCTCCCGTGAGGGTGCGGCCTTCACTCATCATTTCGACCATCGTCTTACGCTAACGGGCGGAAACAGAGGCTAGACGGACCAATTCTTCGCCGGTGAGCCCCCAGGCCTCTTCCGGTGAGATCTCTTCTCCGCGAACCCAAGCCACAGGTACCGGGAAGGCGCCCACATCTCGGGGATAGAGGTCCAGGCGCTGCCCGCGCTCAATTCGGGTGATGGCATCGACGATTGGGGAACGCACCAACTCAAGGATCTTGTCGAGGGTCACATTTCCGTGTGGCTCAAGGAGCTGCACCACGGTGCAGGTATGGCCCACATATACGCCGTCCAAGTCCAGGGCCGCACGAACGGTTCCCCGACCTCGAAGTCGTTGAATCACCACCTTGGGGTTCTCGAAAAGCTCGGGAGTCTTCGCGCGGTGCATCCGCTCTGGTGTGTAGTCTAGCCAAACCCGCTTCCCCG
>JAACDH010000583.1 GCA_009936995.1 Rhodobacterales bacterium | reverse complement strand
CCGCTCCCAGGTCGCGCAATCCCGCCCAGGGTAGGGGACCCAGGGCGTCGAGGAGCGCCTTGCTGGCGGGCGTAGAGGCCCCGAACAGCGCTGCGGCGGCGAGGCACCACAGCACGGGAGACCAGGATTGGCGAGAGACGGATTGCACGGGTCTTCATGTCGGTCGTGAGCGGTTCTGTCAAGCTGCGGCTATCTTGGACCCATGACCTCACCTTGGCTCCCCCTGCTGCTGATCTCTGCGCTGTCTGTGGGCTGTCGCGCCGGTGAGGGCACGGCGCTGGTCTCGCTAACGGTGGGCGGTCAGTCGTTGGACATCGAGAATCATCGTGTGTTCTCGGTAGATCCGTTGTCCCTGAGTGGCCAGACCCGAGTTCAGTACGAGACCGAGAACCCAAGGGCGCGGGTGACGCTGCGCGTGGAGGATGGTGCCGGGTTGCTGTTGCGCGAAAACGCGCCAAACCGGCTGGCTCTGGCTGCGGGTCAACGACTGGAGATCGAGGTCTATACCCCCGACGAAGCCACCATTTACGCCGTGTCGGTGCCGCCGGTAGATCTGTACCCGGTCATCGCGGATGGAGATCTGGGCGACACCCTGTTCATGATGACGCCCCGCGACTTCTCCAAGGCCGAGCAACCCTCTGGATACAACCGCTATCAGCTGGTGGTGAATGGCCGAGGAGTGCCGGTGTGGTGGCGTGAATCTCCAGGGCTATCCTTCGACTTCCGCGTCACCGACCGCGGCAACTTCTCGCTGAACACCCAGCTCGAGCAGGGCGTTACGATGACGTCGGTGATTCTGCGACCCGACGGCGCCGAGGTCGTCGAACAGTGGACGCCGTCCCTGCCACCCGAGTGGAATTCCGTCCGCACCGACGCCCACGAGCTGTGGGTTTTCGAGGATGGCAGTACCCTTCAAAGCATCCGCGGAAATCGGCTGGAGGACTTGAGCGGTATCGGCGGCTTGGTCGAGGGCCGGGTGTCGGCCACCGGCGTCCAGGAGCGGGACGCCAACGGGGTTGTGACCGCCGAGTGGACCGCCTTCGACAGCATTGACCTGACCCTACTTCCCGTCGACGTGCTCGCGCAGCTGAACGACGAGGAGGCGTTCTGGGCGGCCCACATCAACAGCGTCGAACCCGTGGACGGCGGCTGGATCTTGTCGCTGCGCTCTCCGGGCGAGGTGGTCCGCGTAGACCGGTCGTCGGGTGACGTGGTCTGGCGGTTGGGCGGTCCCCGGTCGGATTTCACGTTCGTCGACGACCCACTGGGCGGCTTCTTCGGACAGCACTCGGCCCGGTGGCTGGGCGACGACCAATTGGCCCTGTTCGACAACCGAATCAACTTTGACTCCGTGCCGGTTGGCCACGCGCGGATGGTGGTGTATCAGCTGGACTTCGACGCCATGACCGCCTCGCTCATCCTCTCTCACGAGGCGGCGGGGGCCGGTGGAGCAGACTTCGCGGGCTTGGTCACTCGCCTGCCAAACGGCGACTTCATCGTCGGCTGGGGCTCGACGCAGCGCTTGGGAGACGGCAGTAAAGCGCCCATCGCGACGCGATTGGGGCCGGATGGCGAGGCGCTCGGCACGCTCACGTTGCCCGACGACAGCTACAGCTACCGGGTGTGGCCGGCTTGGGGCGACTCGACGACCGGCGTGTACCGAAACACGCCGTAGCTAAAGGTCTTCGAGGATGGGTTCGAGGGCCACCCAGCCACTCTTTCCATCGAAACAGACCAGCAGGGCGCTGTCGAGGTCGACGCCCTTGAGGTGGTCGAGGTTGACCGGACCCATCACCTGACCATTGTGCTTTAAGAACCAGCGCTCTTCGGAGCCGTGCTGCAGCGCTTTGGTCTGCAGCTGGCGCAGGGCGATCTGGTAGACGCGCTTCTCTTCTTCGTCGAGGACGCCGTTGTTGTCTTTGTCCCAGTGGGTGAGCAGCGCGGCTCGCTGGGAGGCGTCTTCGCGGGCGTCGGACTCGTTCCCGATGCGCTGCTGGAGGGCGTCGAGCTCGGCGGCCTCGGCGAGATGCCCGGTCTCGCGGAGGTGCTTGGATTGCTTGCGAAGCTCGTTGAGGATGTGAGCTTCGCGCCATCGAGAGGGCATCAGGCCCATCTTTACCAGCAGGATGGGCGTGAGCATGCTGGTGCCGGGAATGGGCAAGATGGTGTTGGTGGCGGCGATAAAGCCGGCGGGCACCACCTTGAACAAGTCGGCCAGCTGCGACTTGATCTTGGCCTTCTCTTGGTTGGACAGCGGCTGCTCGTTCTTGATGCGTTGCTGAATGAGCGAAAACAGCTCGCGGCTCTCGCCCACTTCGCCGACCATGCGGCCCCAATTGCGCTTGGCGGACCCTTTTACGGCCGCGGTCATTCGACCGAAGATTCCGGGCGGCGCTTCAATGGTGGCCAGCTCGTTCTCGAGGTCGCGCAGTACACGGGTGTCTACGCCTTGTTTTTCGAGGTCCTTCGCGATGCGGAGGAGGGTGTCGTGACTCATTGCGGGAAGTCCTATAGGAAGTTGGTGCCCAAGAACCAGTAGGCGCGGCCCTCGTTGGCCCCCCAGCCGGGAGCGTCGACGAGGATGTCGGGGAAGCTGTCGCCGTCGACGTCGCCGACGGACAAGGTGCGGCCGAAGTCGTCGCCGGCGTTTACGCCGCGGACCTGCATATTGGCCGAGGAGGTGGTGAGGGAGCCGGCTAATCCACCGCCAGACCACACGAAGACGGCGCCGGCGTTGTTGGCCGGTAGGTCCCAGCCGGGGGCCGAGATGATCACGTCGCCCAGTCCGTCGTGGGCGAGGTCGCCGCCGGCCACGGAGGTGCCGAACTCGTCGCCGAAGTTGTCGCCGATGAACTCGGTGGTGGCCGCCGCCATGTCAGTCTCGCCGATGAGTCGTGAGGGGGAGCCCTGGATGAGGAAGGCCATGCCCGAGCCCGCGTTGCCGCCATCTTCGAAGGGAGCGCCCAAGACGAGCTCGTCGAAGCCGTCGCCATCGGTGTCGGGGATGATGGCCAAGGCCGAGCCGAAGCCCTCTTGGCTGGCGGGATCGAAGGCGGCGCTGGTGAACGTGGCCGAGGCGACGTTGGCGATGGGCTGGCGGCCCGAGAACTGGTTGGCGTCGCCGTAGATGAGGTAGACCCGGTCGCCGCTGGCGGAGGTGGTGCCCATGACGATGTCGCTCAGGCCGTCGCCGTCCAGGTCGCCGGCCGACAGGGACTCACCGTCGCCGAGCTGCTCATCTACGTCGCCGGTGAGGCTGGGCAGGAAGGCGGAGGGCGTTTGGGCGGGCAGACGACTGCCGCCGTACAGGAACCAGACCTCGCCGCGGTCTTCGCCGAAGGGCGTACCCACCGGGCTACCGATGAGCACGTCGGCGCGTCCGTCGTCGTCCAGGTCGCCGGGGGCTACGGCGATGGTTCCGAACAGCTGGTTGTCTGTGCCACCGTCGATGCGGGCGGGGGCGTCGAGGTTGAGATCGTAGGTACCGGAGAGACGGGTATTGTTGCCGTAGAACACGTAGACTGAGCCGCCATTAGCGCCGTCTGCGGAGGTGCGGGGAGCGGTGATCACCAGGTCGGCGCGGTTGTCGTCGTCAAGGTCTGCGCCCGCCACTGCGGCGCCCGAGCGCTCGTTGGCGCCGCCGAAGAACAGGGTCTCGGCGCCCATATTGTGGTCTCCAATGGGCGGATCTTCGCCGTGGACCAGCGCCGAGCGGCCAGCGTTATTGCCGCCGCTTAGGTTTGCGCCAAAGGCACTTCCGACCGCGATATCGTCGAGGCCGTCGCTGTCCATGTCGCCCAAGATACGCACGCTGCGCTTGGGATCGGTGCCGATTCCAACCGAGGTGTAGGTGGCCGGCGCCGACGAGGCCGAGGCCGGTGAGGCGAACGGCGGCTCGGTGGAGATGCACGCGGAGTCGCCGTCGCTGCAGTCGTTGTCGACGCCGTCGCCGCAGATCTCGGTGTTGCCAGGGTAGGCGTCGCCGTTGTTGTCGTCGCAGTCGCCGCCGTCGGTGACGAAGCCCTCGGGTGGGGCGCAGGCGACCGAGGTGGTCTCGGAGTTACCGACACCATCGGAGTCATTGTCCTTGTAGAAGACTTCGCCGCCCTGGGCTTCTTCGTCCACATCGCCATCGCAGTCGTCGTCGATGCTGTTGCAATACTCGGTGGCGCCTGGGTAGACCTGCGCGTCGGAGTCGTTGCAGTCTGCGCCGGTGGCAAAGCCGTCTCCGTCGAGGTCTTCGGCCTTCGCGGGATCGTCGGCGCCGCAAGCAAACAGGAGCGGTAGGAGGAGGGCAATCCGGGGCGTCATCAGGACCTCTATACAGACAGAATGGCAGGGTAACACTGACGAGCGTTCTCCGGCCTGATACCGTGCGGATGTCGACACTGCGTGGGGAGAGACATGGACATCAAGGAACGCCGCAAGAAGCTCGGCTGGTCTCGAGCCGACCTCGCAGCGCACGCAGAGGTCAACTCTGGCGTGATCGGGCTTATGGAGCGGGGACAGTGGAATGAAGCGCAGTCTCTCGCCAAGGTGAAGGAGGCGCTGGACCGCGCTGAGTCTGAAGGATAGTGGCGGGAACGCGCCACAACGTGCGCAAGAGGTTCCCGTGATTCCAGCACCTTCCGATGTCTCCGCTGTCCCGTCCGACGCCACCGTCACCGACTCGGGTTTGGCCTACAAAGTTATCTCTGGCGATGTGGACGGCGACCGTCCTGGTCCCGCCGACAAGGTCACCGTCCACTACTCGGGTTGGACTTCGTCTGACGGCGAGAGGTTCGACAGCTCCGTAGAGCGTGGCAGCCCCACCAGTTTCGGCCTTAACCAAGTCATTAAGGGCTGGACCGAGGGCCTACAGTTGCTCACCGCCGGTCAAACGGGCCGCTTCTGGATCCCGGGCGATCTGGCCTACGGCAACGACGCAGGTGGCGGTCGCCCCAGCGGTATGCTGGTGTTCGATGTCGAGCTGATCAGCTTTGTCGCGGCGCCTAAGCCGCCTCCCATTCCCGAAGACGTGGCCGGCATTCCGGCGGACGCTACGGTCTCGGCCTCTGGGTTGGGCTTCAAAGAGCTCATCGCGGGTCAAGGCACAGAGCACCCCCAAAAGAACGCCACGGTCACCGTGCACTACACCGGCTGGATGGCGAACGGCCAGATGTTCGACAGCTCGGTCATGCGCGACGAGACCATCGAGTTCCCGCTCGACCAGGTCATCCCCGGCTGGACCGAGGGCGTTCAGTTGATGGTCAAGGGCCAGACGGCGCGCCTGTGGATTCCCTCCGAGATGGCCTACGGCGACGAAGGCGGCGGCGGTCGTCCCACGGGCAACCTGGTGTTCGACGTCCAGCTCGTCGACTTCAACGTACCTCCGGCGCCTCCCGAGGTCCCCGCCGACGTGGCTGCAGCCCCGGCCGACGCGACCGTCACCGCCAGCGGCCTGGCGTACAAGGTGCTCACCGCGGGCAAGGGCACCGATAAGCCCGGCGCCACCAGCACCGTCACCGTGCACTACAGCGGCTGGACCGCGGCCACGGGCGACCTCTTCGACAGCTCCGTCGTCCGCGACGAGACCATCAGCTTCGGTCTCAACCAAGTCATCCCCGGCTGGACCGAGGGCCTGCAGACCATGGTCGTGGGCGAGAAGAAACGCTTCTGGATCCCGGGCAACCTGGCGTACGGCGACGAGCCCCAAAGCGCTCGCCCGTACGGTCTGCTGGTGTTCGACGTCGAGCTGTTCTCGTTCCGCTAGCGGTTCAAGTGGCCCAACGCCTAACGGTCCTGCGCTCTTGGCGCAGCGGCCCAGACAGCGCTTGGGCCCGCCATACACTGGGTCAGCATCGGGGCTCCGTTAAAGCTAGGCCTCGAGGGCCTCGTACACGGTCACGCCCACGTCGCCCTGGGGCGCCACAAAGGGGTATCCAAGCAGCTTCTCGTGCAGGGTGGTGTAGACCTCGGCCAAATCCAGCCGAACCTCTTCGGGGATGTGGGGGATGGGACCGTCGCCCATGTAGCCCACGCCAATAAGCCACTGGCGGATGTTCTCTTTGTCGAGCATCGCCTGGGACTCTCCGGCGGCGAATCGCTTCTCGAACTCGGCGGCGATCCAGTAACGGCTGGAGTCGGCGGTGTGGATCTCGTCGATGACCACGAGCCTGCCGTTGATGAGGCCCATCTCGTACTTGGTGTCGACCAGAATGAGGCCGTTCTTGGCCGCCAGGGCTTCGCCGCGCAGGAACAGCTTGATGGCGATGTCGTATGCGTGGTCGAGTACTTCTTCGGTGACCAGCCCCGTCTCGAGGATGACGCGGCGGCTGATGGGCTCGTCGTGTAGGCCAACCTCGGCCTTGGTGCTGGGGGTGATGATCAGCTCGTCGAGGCGCTGGTCTTTCTTGATGTCTGCGGGGATGTCGACTTCGTAGACGCCGTGGCGGTCGGCCTCGATGTCGCGCCACAGAGAGCCGGTGACGTGACGACGGACGATAATCTCGATGGGTAGCGGATCGGCCTTGCGAACCCGAAGCACGTTGGGGTGCGGTGCGTCGATGAGGTGGTTCTCGCAGATGTCTTCGGTCTGCTTGAACGCGTGTACGGCGATGGCGTTGAGGATGGCGCCCTTGCACGGAACGGAGGTGAGCACCACGTCGAAGGCCGAGAGCCGATCGGTGGTGATCATGATGATCTCATCATCCTTGAAGAAGAGGTCGCGCACTTTCCCCTTATAATGCCGGCCTAAACCTGATAAACGCTCGGCGTCGACCGAGGTGAAGTTGCTTCCGAGATGGGTTGCCAGATCGTCGCGTGATGCCATTGGAGCCTCCAAGCGGCGGCTTAACGCGACGGTTCGTACGTGCGTTGCAAAGACGATGCGATACCTTGAATGCTAGGAGCGACCGTGACGATGATTCTGTGGCTGTGCACATTGGCTTTTTCGGGGCCGTCAGAGGTGGCTATCGGCGAATTGATGCCGTTACAAGTACCTGCTGACGTAAAGACGCAAGTGATCAGCCACGGTGGCGCGATTCAGACTTCGGGCTTCGGTCCACGCGGTGCATCGGTACTTTTGACACACCGTATCGATGATTTGCCGGTCGATCTCAGTGGTGCGGTTTGGTTGCGCGCCGATGGGACCGTTCGCGCTCGCCGTGCGCTCGAAGAATTTCCGATTCGAAAGAACGGTCCGGTGATCTCCGTGGCGTTGGCTCTGCAGATCGCCTCCGAGAGGGTCGTGGCCTGGTCGCCTCACGCTCGATTGAGCTGGCAAGAGATCGGCGGCGAGCTGCGTCGGGTGTGGTCCGTGGAGTTCGATCGGTCGGCCGACGCCCGCTTCGTGCGTCCCACCGTGCGCATCGACGCCGAGACCGGTCGGGTGCTGAACGTCGATGGGCTCTCCGTCGCGGTCGATCCGCTGGCCAGGGTGTACCCGCACAGTCCAACGGTAGACGGTGAAACAGTGCAGGTCAGCTTGCCTCTGGCTGTCGAGGGCCTCGTCGATGAACGGGTCTCAGTCCACCAGTGTCTCGATCTCCAGGACGTCGAATCTCAATGGAGCGATGGGGAGGAGCTCTTCTTCCATGTCTGCACCCAGATGCCGGCGGCGGGTCCGGTTGATGGCAACTACTTCTCGGACGAAATTCCGTACCCCACCGATCCCGGCCGGGACGAAGACGTCTTTGTAGCCGCCAACCTGTATTGGTCGGTCAACCAAGGCCTCGACTGGTTCATCGACCTGGGCTGGGAACCGCTGCCGGACTTCGACCCCTTCCTCGAGGTCACCGCGAACAGCCGGGAGACCGACCTGCTCACCCTCGAATCGGCGACAGATCCGACGGAATCGTTGTACCCCTACGACAACGCGTACAGCGCCGGTGGCTACGAGGACTGGGAGGGCAACTGGGTGACGGCCCGCTTGGTGTTCGGCCAGGGGCGCGAGATCGACTACGGCTACGATGGCGACGTCATCCACCACGAGCTGGCCCACTTCATCGTTCGCTCCCAGAACGGTCCGTGGTGGAGCCGAGACAGCGACTACGGTCCCCGGGTAGACGGCGGTGCCATTAACGAGGGCCTCGCCGACTACTTCAGCTCGGTCATCCACGGCGACCCGCTGTTGGGCGAGTACTCCGCCGGGTACGACCGCAGCTACATCCGCACCCTCGACGGCGACGCTACCTGCTACGACGATCTACTGGGCGAGGTGCACTTCGACAGCCAGCCCTTTGCCCAAGGCCTGTGGACGTTCCGAGCCGGCTTGCTGCCCACCGAGGCCCGAATCCTCGACGAGCTTGTGCTCGACAGCTTGGTGGTTTTGGGCGCCAATCCAAAGTTCTCGGACATCTACGAGGTGCTCACCGACGCCGTAGAAGAAGACCTTGGGGACGAGGTGGCCGACCGGCTCCGCGCCGAGTGGCAGGCCCGCGGACTGCCTGATTGCTTGCCCATTCAGTACGTTTTGTCCGACGCTGAGGACCCGGCTCGCATCTACACGCCGGTGCCCTACTTCACTCCGTACAACAACGTGGGGCCCATCCCAGGGCCGCTCCAGTTCGTGGTCGACGCCCCTGAGGCGGGCGCCACGGTCACCGTTCGCCTGAGCCAGCGCGAGTTCCTCGGCCTCGATCCGTTGGGGACCAATATTCCCGTTGAACCGACGGTAATTTCAAAGTCTGGCGAGCAGATCCTCTGGGAAAAGCAGATCGAGGAGCACACGTTCACCGCGGACGGAACCGAGGTCGAGGCGTCTGTGCTGCGGTGGAAACACGACGCCCAAGACGTAGGCCGGATGGCCGAAGTGGGCACGTCCGAGCACTCGTCGCGTCCCGAGCGGTATCGCATGCACCATTACGAGCTCACTTTCTTGGCCGACCAGGCCGGTCCGGTGGTGTTTCAATTCGCCAACGACAACGCGGGGTACACCTTGGCCCTGTACGACGTGGGCGTGGTGGTGGGCCCGTCGGCGATTCCCCCGGGAATGCAGGGTGATAAGGCCCGGGCCTGTGGGTGTGAAAATGGAGGTACGTCGGGTGGAATGGGTTTGCTATTGCTGGCGCTGATGGGTCTCCAACGCCGTAGGAGAGAGAAATAAACCAGCCTTTTGATGCCCCGAAGTCCCAGACCCTTGCCCGTGCGGGTGGTGGCCGTGAGCGGTTGTTCGGTGGTGGTCTATTTGGGGTGCTGCTGGTGATGGGTGACTGCTCAACCGCCAGTCAACCCCCTGCGTCTCGTGTAGAAACCTGGCCGCTGCCTTGGCCCCAGAGAGGTTCGGCCTGTTCTAAGACTGCCCGTGCCGGACCTGGGTAAGTCCTCGGGTTATGCGTTCACAGGAGCGCCCCATGTTGCTACTCATCGCGTTGTTCGCCTGCACCCCAGCTCAGCCCGCCAGTCCTCCCGAAAGTGGCGAGGTTCCTCAGGTGGCGCCCAAGCCCGCCGAGAACGCGCTCACGCCCGTGTTTGGTCCACTGGTTAAAGGAGGTCCAACAACAGGAATCGAGGCCACGGTGCGCGAGGTAAAGCTCGGAGTAGAGACGATTCCGATTGGCTTTCATCCGTTGGTGACCACCGGCGAAACGTACGACGGCGCCGTGTTTGGCGAGCTGGTCGACGAGAAGGGCGAGCGGCTTCCTTGGCCCGAGGGTGCAGACCCCGGTGGTGCGCCGAATCGGGTGTGCAATATCGGAGACTACGGTTCGCTGATTACCGCACACGACCAGCTGTTCCATATCGCCCACCTCGAGTGTGGTGTTGGAGGCATCTCGGTGACTCCGCTCACTCAGGGAGACGACGGCTTGTTGACCGCAGGGGCCCCCAAGTTAGCCGATCTGTCTGCCGTCCACGGCGGAACCACCTTCTGCTCGGGAGACATCACACCTTGGAACACCCATATCGGCGGCGAAGAGTACGACGCGAACGCCCGGGTGGCGATTGCCGATGGGCGGATGCCTGACTCCGAGATGGCCATGGAGACCAAGC
This sequence comes from Rhodobacterales bacterium, assembly GCA_009936995.1. Taxonomy (GTDB): domain Bacteria; phylum Myxococcota_A; class UBA796; order UBA796; genus JAACDH01. The sequence continues at coordinate 2,497 of JAACDH010000583.1, read as the reverse complement.
ACCCCTGGGACTGGTCTTTCCTCAACGAGCACCTGGTGTATCGCAGCGACATCAACGCCTACGACTACGGCTACATCACCGAGGTCGAGATCATCGACGCAGGGGGGGCCACCCAGGTGGCCAAGCACTACGCCATGGGCAGGTTCTCTCACGAGCTGGGCTTGGTGATGCCCGATCAGCGAACCGTCTTCCTCACCGACGATCAGTATCATGCGGGATTCTTCATGTTCGTGGCGGACAAAGAGGCCGACTTGTCTGCCGGAACCTTGTACGCGGTCCGCTGGAACCAGAACAACGCCAAGGGCGAAGCGACGATGGACTGGGTCTCCCTGGGTCACGCCACGGACGCCCAGCTTCGGGCGCAGCTGTTCGAAAAGCGGCCCGCGTTCTCCGACCTCTTTGCCACCGCCGAGCTGGTCGACGACACCTGCCCAGAGGGCTTTGGTCGCACCACCACCACCTGGGGTACCGAGTGCTTAAAGGTCCTCGACGAGGTGGCTGCCTCCCGCTTCGAGACCCGTCGCTACGCAGGTCTAAAAGGGGGAACCACCGAGTTCAATAAGAACGAGGGCCTGGCGTTCGACCGCGGCACCGGTCCCGACGACGCCACCCTGTTTGTGGCCATGTCCAAGATCGACGTGGGCATGCTCGACGAGACCGACAAGTCTAGGGGCCCCGAGACCGCCGACTACCGTCGAACCGCTGACCAAGATCACATCCAGATGACCAAGAACGGCTGCGGCATCGTGTTCTCCATGAAGACCGGTGAATCCGTAGATCAAGCCGGCGCTGTCATCGCCTCGGACTGGGTGATGCGCAAGGCGTCGCCGTTGGTTGTGGGCGAGCCCGTCGAGGGCGGTTGTGCCGAGACCGGCATCTCTAATCCAGATAACATCACCTTTGTGGACGCTTTTGGCATGCTGATTGTGGCCGAAGACACCTCCAAGCACGCCGCCGACACCCTGTGGGCGGTTAATCCGGCTCAGCCCGAGAAGCTGATTCCGCTGATGCAGGTGGCGAAAGACAGCGAGGTCACCGGTCTGCACTGGCACCCCAACATCAACGGCTGGGGCTACCTCACCGTGTCGCATCAGTGGAGCGAAAGTGACTGGCCCAAGCTGCGTTCGGTGATGGGGGTTCTCGGTCCGTTTCCGGTGAAGAACGCCGAAAACTAGGCCTTCTTTAGAAACTTCACCTTCAGCACCAGGCTCATCTTGTTGACGCGGCCTTCGATGTTGTCTGGGTCGCCCTCGATCAGTCGAATGCCCTTCACCAACGTGCCGCGTTTGGCCGTGAAGCCGCCGCCCTTCACGTCGAGGTCTTTGATCAACGTGACCGAATCGCCGTCGCTGAGCGCGGTGCCGTTGCTGTCGAGGGTCTTGATTCGGTCGCCATGGTCGTCGTCGAGGCCGTCTTGGGCCCAGGCGAGGGTGTCTTCGTCGAGGTAGGCTTGGTCGAGGACCTCTGGGGCCCAGGGCTCGCTTTTGAGGCGGTGCAGCATGCGGAACGCGGTGACTTGGACCGCCGCCACTTCGCTCCAGATGGACTCTTTGAGGCAGAACCAGTGCTTGGCGTCGAGGTCTTGACCGGTTAATTGGGCGAGACAGACGTCGCAAGCGGCGATGAGGTTGTCGGCGTGGTCGGAAGGGGAGACCTCGTATCCGTCGAGATTGTCGGTGCTGCTACACAGCTCGCATGGGTGGTTGGCGCGGTCGAGAATTATGGAGTCGAGGGTGGCCATGAGCGTCTTTCCTAGGGCGGTTGCGTCAGGCGTGTATCTCGGTCTGGTAGGCCCGAGACGCAAAACCACGGCGCGATGATAGGGGAGGCCTGAAGCGACCGGTCCCCTAAACGTTGACGCTCACGACTTGTTCGTTGGGCAGGATGATGGCCGAGAGGGGCCGGCCCGGTTGGCCGCCATGGGTATCTACCGCGATGACGTTGCCCACCAACACTTCCGCTTGGGTTCGATGTCCCATGATAATTGGCCGATCGACGGTGAGCATCTGCTCGGGCTCGTTGGGCAGCCATTGCATGCTCAGCGGGTGATTGCGGGCAAGCCAGGGTACCAGCCCTTCGAGGGGGACGTCTGGGGGCGGAACGAAGTCGTTGGGGATTCCGGCGTGGGTGACCCAGTAGGTTTGGTCAGCGACGTGTAGGTCGATGCACACGTGCAGCCCCAGGAGCCAGTCGCGATGGGCTTGGGGCACTGCCTGGTGGCTGTTGGGGTCGTAGAGGGCTTGGTCGGGCGTGACCCCATAGGAGGCCAGGGTTGCGACGCCGCCCATTCCGGGGTTCAGCGCGAATGGGTCGAAGCCCTCTCCGGCTGCCCAGGCGGCCAGCCACAGGTCGTGGTTGCCCAACACCCCCTGCGCATCGACCTCGAGGAGCAGATCGATCACCCGTTTGGTGTTGGGCCCACGGTCGCAGATGTCGCCAACCACCAGAATTTGGCAATGCGCCAGCTTCTGTAGCAGCTTTTGGAGCAGGCGGTCTG